>NZ_JADEXP010000104.1 GCF_015207065.1 Leptolyngbya cf. ectocarpi LEGE 11479
ATATTATATAGTTTCAGAATATGGCGAGCGTAGCCAAGTGGTTAAGGCAGTGGTTTGTGGTACCACCATTCGCGGGTTCGACCCCCGTCGTTCGCCCTTTTTAGGATTTTCTTTATCCCGCATCGTTTTTTGCCTTAACGGTGTCTAAGTGATCCAACAGCCAGGGACTACGAGCTTGTCTGCGATCTCCCGATGAGGGAGGTTTTTGTTATTATCTGTCACTAAAAAAAGCCCTTCAGCCTAGCTGAAGGGCTTTTTCATTATCCTAAGGAAGCATTGAACGGTTAGCCAAAGCGACTAGACGTTGATGCTATCAAGAAGGCCGCATAGGTGAGGACGAAGCCCACTGTAAAGTGAGTCAATCCGACTAAACGAGCCTGAACGATGGACAGCGCAACAGGCTTGTCCTTCCAGCTGATTAGGTTAGCCAACGGAGTGCGCTCATGAGCCCAAACGATGGTCTCAATCAGCTCCTGCCAGTAACCTCTCCAGGAGATCAAGAACATGAATCCAGTTGCCCAAACCAGGTGAGCAAACAAGAACATCCATGCCCAAACAGACAGGTTATTCATGCCGTAGGCGTTGTAGCCATTAATCAACTGGGAAGAGTTGAGCCATAGGTAATCACGGAACCAACCCATCAGGTGTGTGGAGCTGTTATTAAACTGCGCCACGTTACCAGACCAGATGGCCAGGTGCTTCCAGTGCCAGTAGAAGGTCAACCACGCAATCGTGTTGAGCATCCAGAACATGGCTAGGTAGAAGGAATCCCATGCAGAGATGTCGCAAGTACCGCCACGACCGGGGCCGTCACAGGGGAAGCTATAGCCAAAGTCCTTCTTGTCGGGCATCAGCTTAGAACCACGGGCATCCAACGCACCCTTGACCAAGATCAAGGTAGTGGTGTGAAGACCCAGTGCGATCGCATGGTGTACCAAGAAGTCACCAGGGCCAATGGTCAAGAACAGAGAGTTCGTACCACTGTTGATAGCCTCAAACCAACCCGGTAGCCAGATACCGCTAGCCGCACCAGTCGCTACGCTGTCAGCGTTGGACAGAAGTGTGTCAAAGCCATATAGAGCCTTACCAGAAGCCGCCTGAATCCACTGAGCAAACACAGGCTCAACCAGGATTTGCTTCTCGGGAGTACCAAAGGCAACTACAACATCGTTGTGTACGTAGAGACCTAAAGTATGGAAACCGAGGAACAGAGATACCCAGCTCAGGTGAGAGATGATCGCTTCTTTGTGATCCAAAATACGAGCCAACACATTGTTAGCGTTCGCAGCAGGATCATAATCACGAATCAAGAAGATCGCACCGTGGGCAAAGGCACCCATCATGATGAAACCAGCAATGTACTGGTGGTGGGTGTAAAGCGCAGCCATGGTGGTGTAATCCTTAGCCATGAAGGCATAAGGAGGCATCGCATACATGTGCTGAGCTACCACAGAGGTGACAACACCCAAGGAAGCCAGTGCCAAACCTAGCTGGAAGTGCAAGGAGTTGTTGAGCGTATCAAACATACCCTTGTGACCATCACCCAAACCGCCACTGGGGGGCTGGTGAGCATTGAGGATCTCTTTGATACTGTGACCGATACCGAAGTTAGTCCGGTACATATGGCCAGCAATAATGAAGATTACCGCAATGGCTAGGTGGTGGTGAGCCATATCCGTCAGCCAGAGAGACTCTGTCTGGGGATGGAAACCACCTAAGAAGGTCAAGATTGCAGTACCGGCACCCTCAGATGTACCAAACACATGATTTACAGTGTCAGGACTCTGAGCATACACACCCCAGTTTCCAGTGAAGAAAGGAGCCAAGCCAGCGGGGTGAGGTGCAACGGTTAGGAAGTTATCCCAACCGACATGCACACCGCGAGACTCAGGAATTGCAACGTGTACCAGGTGACCGGTCCAAGCTAAAGAACTGACACCAAACAAACCAGCCAAGTGGTGGTTAAGGCGAGACTCAGCATTTTTGAACCAGGACAGGCTGGGACGGAACTTGGGCTGTAGGTGCAACCAACCTGCAAGCAGGAAGATTGAGGACAGCACCAAGAGGAATAGGGACGCGGCGTAAAGGTCGCCGTTGGTCCGCATACCGATGGTGTACCACCAGTGATAGACCCCAGAGAACGCTACGTTAACGGGGCCAGTCGCGCCAGCTTGGGTGAACGCATCCACCGCATTCTGACCAAAGTGAGGATCCCAAATCGCATGGGCGATGGGCTTAACGTTGAGGGGATCTTGGATCCACTGCTCAAAGTTACCTTGCCAAGCTACGTGAAACAGGTTGCCAGAGACCCAGAGGAAAATGACTGCCAGGTGGCCAAAGTGAGAAGCAAAAATCTTTTGATAAAGATTCTCCTCCGTCATGCCATCGTGGCTTTCAAAGTCATGAGATGTGGCAATTCCGTACCAGATCCGTCTTGTAGTTGGATCCTGTGCGAGGTCTTGGCTAAATTTTGGAAATTTAGTTGCCATAGTTTTCTATTAAGTCCTCCCCGCTAACCTATCGACAGAATTCGAGCATGGAAGAACGCCCAGGTCACTACAATACCGCCGAGGAGGTAGTGAGCGACACCAACCGCACGACCCTGAGTGATACTCAGCGCCCGAGGTTGGATTGCCGGAGCAACCTTGAGCTTGTTGTGAGCCCAAACGATAGACTCGATTAGCTCTTGCCAGTAGCCGCGGCCACTGAACAGAAACATCAGACTAAATGCCCAAATAAAGTGACCGGCTAGGAACATCAAACCGTAGGCGGACACAGCCGAACCGTAGGAGTTGATGACCTGAGAGGCCTGAGCCCATAAGAAGTCGCGGAGCCAACCGTTGATGGTAATGGCGCTAGTTGCGAAATTACCACCTGCAGGATGAGATACCGCACCGCCGGAAACCGTGCCCCATACATCCGACTGCATCTTCCAACTGAAGTGGAAAATCACAATGGAGATGGAGTTGTACATCCAGAACAGACCTAGGAAGATGTGGTCCCAACCAGATACCTGGCAGGTGCCGCCACGACCGGGGCCGTCGCAAGGGAAGCGGAAACCCAGCTCGCTCTTATCGGGGATAAGACGAGAGTTACGGGAATACAACACACCCTTGAGCAGAATCAGAACAGTTACGTGAATGGTGAACGCATGAATGTGGTGCACCATAAAGTCAGCCGTGCCAAGCGCAATGGGCATCATGGCCACTTTGCCACCAACGGCAACCAGGTCACCACCGAAGGCAACACTAGTAGGACCAATAGCGTTAGGCGCCGTGGAACCGCTAGCGGCTAGGGTGTGCAGGTTCTGCAGCCATTGAGCAAAGATGGGCTGAAGCTGAATCGCACTGTCGGAGAACATGTCTTGGGGGCGACCCAAAGCACGCATAGTGTCGTTGTGGATATATAGACCAAAGCTATGGAAGCCTAGGAAAATACAGACCCAGTTGAGGTGAGAGATGATGGCATCACGAGCGCGTAGGACGCGGTCGAGCACGTTGTCGACATGCATGGCCGGATCGTAGTCACGAACCATTGCGATCGCACCGTGAGCAGCACCACCCACAATCATGAACGAGCCAATCCACATATGGTGGGTGAACAGGCACAGCTGAGTGGCGTAGTCAGTTGCCAGGTAAGGATAAGGAGGCATCGCATACATATGCTGCGCCACAATAATCGTTACCGAACCACCCATAGCCAGGTTGATAGCCAGCTGAGCATGCCAGGACGTGGTCAAGAACTCAAACAAGCCATCATGGCCATTCTTAGCAGGGAAGAGCAACGGATCGCCCTTCTGACCTTCTAAGATCTCCTTCATGCTGTGACCAATACCCCAGTTAGTGCGGTACATGTGGCCAGCAAAGATGAACATAACTGCGATCGCCACATGGTGATGCGCAATATCAGTCATCCAAAGACCACCCGTAACCGGGTTAAGACCACCTTTGAAGGTCAGAATGTCAGAGTACACACCCCAATCCAGGGTGAAGAATGGCTTGATCCCTTGAGCAAAACTTGGGTACAAGTCTGCAATCAGTGCCTTATCCAAGATGAACTCGTGAGGCAAAGGAATATCCTTAAGCGCCACACCCGCATCCAGCAACTTGTTAGTAGGCAGGGATACATGAATGAGGTGACCAGCCCATCCCAATGAACCTAGGCCGAACAAGCCAGCCAGGTGGTGGTTCATCATGGACTCCACGTTCTGGAACCACTCGAGCTTAGGAGCTTTGATGTGGTAGTGGAATACACCAGCATTAATCATCAAACCAGCCATAACCAAGGCACCGATGGCGGTACACAAAAGCTGGAAGGAGTTGGTGTAACCAGATGCTCTCCACATCTGGAACAAACCAGACGTGATTTGAATACCTTGGAAGCCGCCACCCACTTCACCGTTCAGGATCTCCTGACCAAAAATAGGCCAAACTACCTGAGCGCTGGGGTGAACATTAACGGGATCTGCTAACCAAGCTTCAAAGTTAGAAAACCGAGCGCCATGGTAATACATGCCACTCAGCCAAATGAACACAATGGCCAAATGGCCAAAGTGAGCACTAAAAATTTTACGAGAAATGTCCTCTAGGTCACTGGTGTGACTGTCAAAGTCGTGAGCGTCGGCATGAAGATCCCAAATCCAAGTGGTAGTTTTGGGTCCTCTAGCCAAGGAGCGACTGAAGTGCCCCGGCTTACCCCATTTCTCAAATGAAACGGGTACCGGATTTTCATCAACTGCTACCTTGACTTCTGCCTCCCGCTCCCGCGGGGTAGTTGTCATGGAGACTCTCCTCTCTCTAGACAAAGTAACGAACAGCCTAAAAACGTTGAGGTCAGCAAAAGGTTCTTAACGAAACAATTGCGAACATTTGCTACTGAGAAGTTAACGCAGTAGAAACGCCGACACTCGGCATTTATAGGATTGCTCCTGAGCATTATAGACTCGGTGCCTCACCGATCCCTCGTCGAGTTAACAATAATTCAACCTCCGAAATCCTCTTAGGATAAGGATCGCAAGGTAGTTGCTTGCACAAAACAGAGTCCAAATCGCCCTGATATTAACAAATCTCAATGAAGGGACTTGGATTTAGTAACACGTTAAGGAACACGCACAAAACTCTAAAAAATCAACTTTCTTTTCTTAATCAGCGCCATAAAACTTGCTAATAGTCGATGTAATTGTAATTGGCCTGGTTCTATGTCTCTTTTTATTTCTTTTTGTAAATTACTAAGTGGTTTTCTGCGGCAGCCTAGTGGCGAACGCTAATTCCATTGCTCATCCTGGGGCGACGGCCAGCTAGTATCGATCATGCATAGCTTTGTTCGATTTGATATCGATAGCATCTGACCTAACCGCCGTTTGGGAAATTACACCATGACTTTGGCTTCTGTTTTGGGGTACCTTCAGCCGCTCCTAGCAAAATTAGCTAAAACCCTTGTCTGTACAGCACTGTTGCTGCTGGTCGGCTGCAGTAGCTCGTCCCAATCGGTCGATTCATCGTCAACGATTAGGGAATCATCAAACGCATCATTTACTTCCCGTCCGACGATTAAGCAGGTGTCTGCACCTACGCTGATTCAGCAGTTAGCCCCCTGGCTCGATCGCTACGCTCCCCAGATCCAAATCCAACAACCCAAGGCGAATCAAGTCTTTGATGACACCATTGTGAGTGTCGTTTTGCGCGTGCAAGATTTACCAATATATAAGGACGAAGTTCTACAGCTAGGCCCCCATGTGGAGCTGCTCCTCGACAACCAGCCCTATGGTTCGGTTTATGATCTCGAGCAGCCGATTGTCCTCAAGGATTTGACCCCTGGCACCCATACGATTCGGGCTTTTGCCACTCGGCCTTGGGATGAAAGTTTCAAAAATGAGGGTGCCTATGCCCAGACCACATTTCACGTTTTTACTGAAACGGACGAAAATTTTCCAACCGCTACTCAGCCACTGCTTACCTATGGAGGCCCGATTGGTACCTATGGGGCTGAACCGGTTTTATTGGATTTTTATTTGACGGATGCTCCACTCCATCAAATTGCCCAAGATAACCCGATGATTTTGGACTGGCGCGTGCGCTACACCGTTAATGGCGATAGCCTTATCCTCGATGATTGGGAGTCCATATATATAGAGGGCCTGCAGCCAGGAAAAAATTGGGTGCAGCTCACGCTGGTTGATGACGAGGGTAACCCCATTGAAGGGGTTTTTAATAACACCGTACGGCTGATTGAGTATGACCCTGAGCTGAATGACAGTCTGGCAAAAATTGTCCGAGAGGATCTAACCTTGGCGGATGTGGGGCGCATTGTCGATCCATCCTATGAGCCCCCAGTTCCTGAGGTGATAGTCCCTGTTGAACCGTTACCGATGGAAGATACCGCCGTTGATGACGGCGCCGCGCTGGAAAACGATGAGCTAGAAAATGCTAGGGCTGTGCCTGAGGCTCCTGAATATGAGGTTACTGAACCTGAGGTGATTGAGGTTACTGAGCCTGAGGTGATTGAGCCTGAGATAACTGAGCCTGAGATAACTGAATCTGCCCCGCGAGAATCGTTGGACAGCCCTGACAACAAGGCCATAGAAGAAGATGCACCTAAGGCAACCAGCTTAGATGATCAGCTATCCGAGTCTGCTCAGGAGCCCGAGTTTGTTCAGGAGCCTGTTCAGGAAATTGAACCTGTTCAAGAAACGGACAGGGCTGATGTTTTAGAAGAAGATGCAAGTCTCAATCTAGAAGCAGCGACAGGCTTGGAGACTGTACCTAGCGAGGCCTCTCCTAAAGACGAAGCGGCTGAGCCAACGGATATATCCGACGACATTGATGAAGCGGCAACGCCCAGTGCTGAAGCCAGTCCTGCCAAAGAGCGACGGTACTTACAGCGGCTTTATGATTATCGCGATCGCTCAATGCAAACCTATGATCGCGATCGCTAATTTCTAGCCTTAATTTCTAGCCTTTAAATCACAGGCTTCTGGCTTTAATTCCCGTTCCATCAACCCTTCAACCGCTTCTTGCGGTGTCACCACACCTCGTAGTAAGCGATGCACCTGACGGGCAATGGGGACGGGAATACCCTCGCGATTTGCCATGTCAATTAATACGTGAGTGGTATTTACACCTTCGGCGGTACTGCCCAGCTCATCTAAAATTTGGTCTAAGACCTTGCCTTGGGCCAGGCCATAACCCACGCGATAGTTACGGCTAAGGGAGCCGTCGCAGGTGGCCAATAAATCTCCTAGTCCGGATAAACCATAGAACGTTTCTACCTGGGAACCCATGTGCACACCCACCCGAAGCATTTCAGGAATCGCGCGGGTAATGAGCGCCGCCTTGGCGTTGGAACCCAGCTTGAGGCCGTCGCATACGCCGACTGCGATCGCAACCACATTCTTTAACGTCCCCCCTAACTCTGCCCCTACTGGGTCAGGACTGGTATAGATCCGAAATGACTCTGATGCATAGACCTGCTGCACTCGGGCCGCTGCGGCCACATCTGTGCTGGCCACTACTGTGGCCGCAGGCAACCCGGCTTCGATCTCTTTGGATAGGTTAGGTCCCGACAGCACCACAATCGGATTATTAGGAAACGTATCCCTAAAAATCTTTGAAGGGGTGCGTGTGGTCTCTGGGTCTAATCCTTTTGTAGCCGTTACCAAAATGGTTGACGGTCTCAGCTTTGCTGCTTGCAGCTGACTCGCCAGGGCAGCCACCCCTTTCATGGAAATCGCCGACACCACAATATCGGCATCGGCCACGGCGGGGCCTAGCTCCGACGGCCCTCGCCTTGACCAAATCTGCACCTGATTGCCGTTAGTTAAGGCGAGCCTAGCCAAGGCCGTACCCCAAGCCCCAGAGCCTAGGACGGTAACCCGAGCCATTTGCTTTAGCGCTTCGGATAGCGGAATGGTCGGCGTTTCAGACGGTGCAGACGAAGTAACCACGAGACAAGCTCCCCATTCAAGATTAAGCGCTTATATCTAGCCTAAGCCACGGGCGTCGCCACGGGCGGCTGATATTGATCCATCTGATAGTCGGGGATGCAGTTATCGCGCATGTAAGTGTAGTAGTCCATCACGTTGCGATCGCATCTTTCCGCAGACCAGCCACAGTAGCGCTTCAGCACATCTGCTAACACCGGCAAGGCGTCAAACCCATAGTTACCGCGCATCGCCAGGGCTGTGCGCCGCCGACAGATATCCACATAGGTACGGGCCAGCTCAGCCTGAACGCTGTAAACAATTTGAGCCTTGATATCTGGCTGCCCGGCCACGATCGGCTCGATCAATTCAGGAAACTCGTCAACAATTGCCAATACCTGGGGAGTGCGAGTGCCGTAGAGGGATAGCAAATGGGCCGCCACGTCTCGATGAGCCGCCGTGGGTGTTTGAGTCTCGGTGGGTGCGATCGCACCGGGTAAAGGGGCCTGTCTAGTGGCAGAATGACTGCGAGGTTTTTGCTGTTTTTTCAGCGCTGCATCCACCATTTCTTCACCCACCTGACGATGGGTGGTCAGTTTCCCCCCAATCAGAGACACCATATTTTCCACAGTCTCAGGCTTATGGTCATACAGCACATGGCTGCGGGTAATGCTGCTAGTCTTTTTGCCCTCAGCGTAGGGTAGCGGTCGCACCCCAGCGTAGGTAAACCGCACCAGTTCTCTGGATAGCTGAGCAGAAGGAATAACCCGATTGGTTTCATTAACTAGATAATCAATTTCGTCATTGCTAGCGTGAACTTTATCTAAATCCCCATCAAATCGAATATCTGTTGTACCAATTAAACACATACCCAACCACGGCAGAATAAAGAAAGGTCTGCCATCGGTCAACGCTTCTACATATAGGGCCTCATCCGGTGCCCCCGGAAACTTATCCACAATAATATGGCTGCCTCGCGTCCCGCCAATTTTGCGAGTTTTACCCACGGGGGCCGGTGCATTGCCTTGCACACCACTACGACAGATCTGATCCACCCAGGGACCTGAGGTATTGATCACCACCGTTTCGTCGTGACCTCGAATCACCAACACCTCGCCCGTTTCACTATCACGGCACACCAGCGACTCAATCCGGTTACCACTGCGCTGCAGCTGAGTCACGGTCATATAGCTCAGCATATCGGCACCTGCCGCCTGGGCTGACAGCACTATTTCCAAACAAAGCCGTTCAGCATATTCCACCTGGGCGTCATAATATTGCGCCGCCCCTCGGCAGCCCTCCGGCTCCACCGTACGAAAGAGCTGACGCATCTTTTTATTCCCCAGCATCCGGTGGTTCGGTAAGCTCTTGTCATAGCTCAGTAGATCATAGAGCACCATCCCCGCCTGAATCTCCCAGTAGCTACGGGAGCCCTGAGCATAGATAGGAATCGTCATCTGGATCGGCTTAACCAAATGGGGGGCCGTCTGCAGCAAAATCTCCCGCTCTCGCAGGGACTCCCGCACCAAATTAAACTCAAAATACTCTAAGTAGCGCAGTCCGCCATGCACCAAGCGACTGGACCAACTCGTAGTACCGCCACCAAAGTCGCCCTTCTCGATCAGAATTGTCTTAAGACCGCGCAGCGCGCCATCACGGGCCACAGCGACCCCGTTGATGCCACCACCAATCACAATCAAATCGTAGGTTGTCGCCTCAACCGTTGAGTAATCACGCATAGTTGCTACCAAAGTCACGATCTGCAGATGTATCCGACTACGAACATGGGCTTCCCCATGTTTCAAGATGCCACAGATTTTTAGAAATTGTAGAGGCTTTGTATGCAAAGCCTCCACAATTCATGATTTGACCTAAACTTCTACCGTTTCCTTTGTCTCTGGTTCTATTGCTACCGTGGCCTTCGCTTCCCTAAACAAGTGGTTAGCCCACTGCTGCACGTCGTAGCGACAAATAGCCTTATGTAGCTTCTTCATCCGTGTTGCCTGCTCCTCGGCGGACATTTCTAGGGCGGCATCAATGCACTCATCCATGCGAGTGGAGGAATAGGGGTTGGTCAGCAGGGCATCGGGTAGCTCCACTGCAGAACCGGTAAACTCCGACAAGATTAGCGCACCATCTTCACCGTTATGTACGGCCACATATTCCTTAGCAACCAGGTTCAGACCGTCCCGCAGCGGACAAATCCAGCAAATGTCTGCGGCTTTATAGAGTGCCATCAGATCGTCATAGGGCAGGGGCTCCGTAAAGATCTGCACCGGAGTCCAGTTGAGGGTGCCAAACCGACCGTTAATCTGGCCGACCATCTGTTCAATTTGTTCCTGAGCAATGCGATATACCCGCATACCCTTGGCAGCCTTCACGGCCGTCATCATCAGATTGACTTTACCGATATATTGGGGGCTCCGCTCTAGCAGACGCTCGAAACAGGCCAGCATTTCTTTGGCCCCTTTGACATAGTCCACGCGACCAGCGGACATGATGAGTTTGTTATCCCCGATTTCAGCCCGTAATGTCTGCACCCGTTCTTGAATCGAAGAGCGCATCACCACATCGTGAATCTTTTGCGGACTGGTCCCCACTGGAAAGGCATCAATGGTCACAATTCGCCCGTTGTGACGTAGTTTGGTGACCATTTCAGGTTCGGCTAGGGCCGTGCCAGTCTTGGTAAACGCTTCTGGTACAGGAATGCGCTCTACTATTTCCACTTCACGGCAGCTGCGGGCTGCGGACACAAAGTTTTGAACGTAGCGAGGAATATGAAATCCGCACAGATCACAGCATAGTAGGCTGTCGATGATCGCATTTCGCCAGTGGAGAATGTTGAATACATCTGCCGCTGGGAAGGGGGTGTGATGGAAGAACGCAATCTTCACGTTGGGCATCCGCTGACGAATATAGTAAGGCGTCAGCCAGAGATTGTAATCGTGGATCCAGATCAGTGCATCTTCAGCGGCATCTTCACAGGCAGCCTCGGCAAATAGACGATTAATGTTCTGAAAGTTTTCCCAGTCAGAGCTGTCATAGGTAAAGTGCTCGGGGAAAGAGTGCAAAATTGGCCAGAATGCCTCTTTGGAGGTGATGTGATAAAAATTGCGCACCTGTTCGGCATTTAAGGGGATGCGCCGGACAACACAGCTATCGCTACCCCCTTCCATGGTCACCCGATCAATAAAGCCTTTTTGCTCAGCTTCAGTGACTTGTTTCCATGCGACCCAGGTACTCTGATCGGCATTGGCAAAAAAGCTCTTTAGTGTGGGTACAATCCCGTTTGGACTCTTCTTTTCACGGTAGTAAATCTTGCCATTTTCCATTACCTCGTCATAGGGTTCACGGTGGTATAGGATCACCAGGGAAGATTTCATATTGATTTCTCCTGCAGTTTTTCAACAGCGATAAGGAGTGTGGCGTTTACACAAAACAAGACCTAACAAGAACAACTCTTACATGAAGCCGTCTTTGTTAAGCCTAAAAATAGCTCATTACAGAATCACTAGAATTTGTCTGTAACTTTTAACGATACATCGTTGCTCTGTATTACATTAAGATATGTTATCGTGCCGAACCTTGATTTAGCAATTGTCATCACAGACTTAGATGTCCATTTGCTGCAATGGGCAGACAGCGCCAAAATCAAGTGAGTTTCATAGCACAGGCCCCACAGTCATAATCTTTATACTTAGCTGCTTTAAAAATAATATTAATCTTGCGCTCTTTTCCTGGCGCCCTCTTTGGTAAAGATACTTAAGGCACACAAAACGTTGCCTGGTTTTTGTCAGTGTAGATCATAGGGGGTTTGAGTATCTCGAACCTCATGGTACCGCTGCTACCTCCATGCATCCCATCCTTCCTTCACAACGAGACATCCATCGGTGATTGCAACTGCCCCTAAACGAATTCAACTAGTTGAAGATGAAACCCAAAGCCTGCTGATGTGGGCCGAGAGCATTCAACGCTCAGAAGCGACATTCTTTGAAAAAGCCCAGAAAATTGCTCGACGACTAGGGGCTCATTATCGGGCTGACCGGCTAACCGAGGTAGGATTTTGGACTCCCGATCTCACGGGTGACATTATCCAGTCAGAAGATCGAATTGTGTTGGAGGTTTATACGCCAACAGAGGATATTGATTTTCGCATCCCTGAGCAAACTGTGACCTTTAAGAAGGTGCAAATTCCCCTAGTCAAGCAGGGAGAATTTGTGTGGGGAGTCATTGAAGGCATGCGTCCGGGACGTCGCGATCGCGCGGGCTGTTTTTACTGGCTGCGCTATACCGATCAAGACGGGCGGGTACACATTATTCGCGATCCGCTAGCCTACTCTTTGCCCTATGGTGTCTTTGCCCCGGCAGAGCTGTATGACATGCGCTTGCTCCAGCGTCAAAGGGCCGACCGTAGCTATTTTCGGCGGACAGGTAGTAGCTATAGCGACGCTGATATTCCCCGTCTAGATGCACCGACTAATATCTTGCAAATTCATGTTAAAACGGCCTCTTCCCAGGGGACGTTTGAAGGTCTGACCGAAATTTATCAATGCATCTCAGACAAGCTAGCTGTTGGAGAAACCCTCACGGCTGAAGAAGCTGTCTATGCAGGCTATGATGCCATTCAATTACTGCCGGTAGAGCCTACCATTGAGTACCGACGTGAAGATTCCCACATTGATTACGAGTTTTTTGCTCTGCTTCCTGAGCAACCAACGGTGGCTGAGGCAGACGGGACAGACAAAGACACGGCTGCTCCTGTCTCTAAAATCACGCAGGCTGTTTTAAGAAAGCCCGACACCCAAAACTGGGGGTACGATGTGCCAATTCTTGGATCAGGAGCAACCAATCCAGCTGTCCTAGGGAGTCTGCGCCCCGACGAGGTAATCGACTTTATTGCCACCCTTCATAACTTTTCTGAGGGACCTATTCAGCTGATCTATGACTTGGTCTATGGTCATGCTGATAACCAGGCCCTAGAGGTGATGAACCATCAGTTCTTCAAAGGACCGAACATGTATGGTCAAGACCTCAACCACCAGCTGCCCCAGGTGCGAGCCATCTTACTAGAGATGCAGCGGCGCAAAATCAATACGGGGGCTGACGGTATTCGTGTGGATGGGGGCCAAGATTTTCGGTTTTTTAACCCGCTGACTGACCGGATAGAACAAGATGATGCCTATCTCCTGGCCATGAGCGATGTGGTGCAGGATATCAATGGCTATCGACGGCTGATGTTTACCGTTTTTGAGGATGGTCGCCCCTGGCCTCAGGAAGGGTGGGAAGAGATTTCTCGCTATCGAGAGTTAATTGAACAAAAGCCGGAATCATTTCAGTGGGGACCGCTGATTTTTGCCCACAATACACCCTCCCTCAGAGGATTTTGGGATCGTAAATGGCGTCGGGTGGGTGAGGTGATTTTTCAGGGTGACCGCTGGATTACTGGCTGTGGCAACGACGACACGTTGCGGCGGGGTACCCAGGTTGAGACCAATAAGCCGATTAACTGGAATCTGGGTAAGACCTTGCCAGATGTTCTCCATAAAGCCTACAACAATCCGGCTACACAGCTCTGGGTCTGCGGTTTTAGTCCCGGTCTGCCCATGGATTTCATTAATGCCAATGTGGGGGCCCCTTGGGGATTCTTTAGAAATACGGACGACCAGTATGGCGTCAAGGTGGTCTCAGAGGAAATTAGTTTTCTTGACTGGCAGATTGAGCCTGAGATGTACGAGCTACCTGAGTTTTTTCCTCAGCTTAAGCAGATGGGGTTTCGTGACTTTCAACAGCTGCAGGATTTTTCTAAAACGCTGCAGGAGGCCATGGTAACGACAGACTATAACTTGCAGGAGGTGGCGACCATCTGTAGCCAGTGCCTAGGTCCAAATACAGACAGTTGTGAATTGCCAACGCTAGCAGAGTTAAATGAGTCTTCGTTAGCAGGCTTTTTGGTGAATTTAGACGTGCCTAAGCTCAAAAAATTTGCCATGGCGTTTATGGAAGATGGCCATGATCTATGCAATGTTTCCCGTGCCTATGACCAAATTGATGGGGACATTGCCTTATTCCATCTGATTCTGAGGCAATATCGCCGTCGCCATCCTTGGTTACAGGAGAATTTGACTGGTCATGACCGCTTTAACCGCATTAGCGATGATCGGCGCACTGTATTTTATGGGGTACGGAGTAATCCTCACGAACCAGGGACGTCTCCCATCTTGATGGTGGCGCACATGGGAGGAGAGCCGTTCACGATCGATTTGGAGGCGTGGCTAGGGCTAACCATGGAGGAATGGGAGGTTGCGATCGCAACACCCGACCTCAACCTTGATACGGATCTCAAAAACTTAAGTCACTTCACCTTAAAAGACAGCCAGGGAGTTTTGTTTGAACGCAAAAAATAATCTTTTCTGCTGTAACCACGGTTATTAATCCATCACCAAAACCCAAATAGTGCCGAAGCCAGGCTTCGGGGCATTTTTCTCTGACAACAATTAATGGGAGGCTTCAATTGTTTGTCACCAAAAGATTTTAGAGATTATAAGACATTCATTTTTTGTCTACATATAACTTTTCAAAGTGCTAAGATTGTAAAATCAATCTTAAGAAAAGACAGCATTATCTCTTGGAGACCTGTGCAGTGTCTGGGGAATGTCATATGGAAAAAAAGCTCAAAGAACTCGTTGGCCAAGGTAGCGTTTGGCTATATGTAAAGAGCAGCAACGGCTGGTTTAAGAACGTGGAAATTTTAGAGGTGTCCAACACTACCATTACGTTCCGTTACGAATCTGAGTCTGAGGTTGAACGCAAACTGTGGGAAAAAACTACCCGCATTGACAATATTGCCGAAGTTGAGGTGAGGTTACTCACTGTTCCTAAAGTTGACCGAAAACTAGACGCCATTCGCGGTCAGCTATCCCGGCTGTTGGAGCAAGACGATCATCAGTAGCGTTAAGCGGCATTAGCGATCGCACCCTAGAGAATTTAAGACCTGATAAGAAATCAATACCTAAAAAATTGTTCCGGGAGAGTGCGGCTATGCACCCTCCTTTTTTGTTTCTAGACCATTCCCTAACCTTTATTAATTTCCCCTAAGACTTCCCCTGTTGCTTTGCACAAAGGAAAACCCACGACACAATAGGTAGAGTTCTTTTAATTAGATCGGTTTTTCCATGGATGTCAAAGCCGCGTCTACGCGCTTACTCGTGTCAGATATTAGCTACTGCTGCAGGTTTTATCGCGATCTCCTCGGTCTGACGACTATTGTAGAAAGCCCAAGCTATGCCGAATTTGAAGTGGCCGGACAGACCATTTCTCTGTTTAAGCAAGAGGAAATGGCGTCCATTATCCATACCAGTGATAAACCTGCCATCGCTGATAGCCAGGATAAAACGGTTCTAATTTTTACCATCACTGATTTAGACAGCACCTACTCCCAGCTACGCCAAGCAGGGGTTCCCTTTGATGAGCCGCCTACTCAAAATAGCGATTTCAATCTTAAAATCGCCTATTGTCGTGACCCTGCAGGTAACTTGATTGGTCTGTTTGAAAACCTGATGTGAGCGACTGGGGGGCTGCACACATCCGACTGGTTTACCCAATAATCTTTACTTAATCTATTTTCAAGAGGAATCATAAATGTCGAAGTACGTCATGGCTCTGGACCTGGGTACCACTGGCAACCGTGCCATTTTGTTTAACCAGGCAGGTGACATTGTGGGTCAGGCCTATAAAGAGTTGACCCAGTACTACCCACAGCCCGGTTGGGTGGAGCATGATGCCACAGAGATCTGGCAGCAGGTGCAGTGGGCGATGAAGACAGCTATCGGCGAAGCCAATATCAGCGCTAGTGATATTGCCGCCATTGGCCTCACTGTTCAGCGAGAGACCTGTGTACTGTGGGATAAAACAACGGGTAAACCCCTGCATCGGGCTATTGTTTGGCAAGACCGCCGCACCGCAGATATGTGCGCCACCCTGGCCGAACATAAAGCTGATATTTACGAGCGCAGCGGCTTATTTTTAGACGCTTACTTCTCAGGGACGAAACTACGATGGCTGCTAGACAAGGTTCAGCCCGAAAACTTAGATAACGTTCTAGCGGGCACTATCGATACCTGGGCACTGTGGAATTTAACCGACGGTAAGGTTCATGCCACGGACCATAGCAATGCCAGCCGGACGTTGCTAATGAATCTGGCCACGCAGCAGTGGGATGAAACGCTGCTCGATATTTTTGGCGTGCCGCGATCGCTACTGGGGGAGATCAAACCCAGCCAGGGAATCTTTGGCTATACCGATCCAAGTTTGCTTGGTGTAGAAATTCCCATCGCTGCAATTTTGGGCGATCAGCAGGCCGCATTGTTTGCCCACGGTTGCGATCGCCCCGGTTTACTCAAGTGTACCTATGGCACAGGTGCGTTTTTAGTAGCCCATACCGGTCAGGAAATCGTACGTTCCAAAAACCAGCTGCTTTCCACGATTGGCTGGACAACGGCAAAAGAGGGCAGTTACGGCCTAGGCTATGCCTTAGAGGGCAGTATGTTTACGGCAGGAGCCTGCATCCAATGGCTCCGGGATGGTTTGCAGATTATTGACAGCGCTGCAGACAGTCAGCCCTTAGCCAACTCTGTCAAAGATAACGGTGATGTTTACTTTGTGCCTGCCCTCAGCGGCCTCGGGGCTCCCCACTGGGACATGGGCGCTCGCGGCGCGTTTTTAGGTCTGACCCGAGGAGCGACCAAGGCTCATATGGTGCGCTCCGTGCTGGAGGCCATCGCCAACCAGGCCCGTGAAGTCGTCGCCGCGATTAACGATGATAGCGGTACGCCGATTACAACTCTGAAGGTCGATGGCGGTGCCTGCCAAAATGACTTTTTGATGCAGTATCAGGCTGATGTACTGGGAATTCCGGTGGAGCGACCTGCAGTGTTGGATGCCACTGCTCAAGGGTCAGCCTTTGCAGCTGGCTTAGCCGTTGGATTTTGGGATGACTATACCGCCTTAGTCAACAGTCGAAAAATCGATCAAACCTTTGAGCCTGGTGCAGGCCAGACCGCCGCCCAGAAAAATTTTGGGACCTGGCAGCGGGCGGTTGAGCGAGCTAAAGGATGGATTGCTTAGGCAGAAAAGCATGACTGGGTCAAGCGCTACGCTTTAGTTTCACCATAAAGAAACCATCCATGTTGTCTTGATGGGGCCACACGGTGGCCCAGCCTTGGTCGATAACAAAGGGAGCTACAGGAGACTCTGCGTTAGGAGGAGAAATTTGCCAGTCGGGGTGATCGGTGAGAAAAGTCTGAATGAGGTTTTGATTCTCGTCGGGGTGCAAGGTACAGGTGGAATACACTAGCTCACCGTTGGGTTTGACCCAGTCCACAGCGGCTTCGAGCAGTTCTCTTTGGAGGATAGTGAGGTTAGCAATGCCCGAGGGAGTTTGTCGCCAGCGGGCATCGGCATGGCGATGCAGGGTACCGAGGCCAGAGCAGGGCACATCCAGCAGTACGCGGTCAGCGATGCCTTTAAATTCGGGATGGTTGCGACTGTCACCCATGACGGTTTCAATGCTGTTTAGCCTTAGTC
>NZ_JADEXP010000105.1 GCF_015207065.1 Leptolyngbya cf. ectocarpi LEGE 11479
CGGACTGAAGCAACTCTTCCCAGGCTGATGTTACATCTGGGTTGTCAGGTTCAGATTGATATAGGTCAGCGAGTATCGCTAAAGCATCAAACCAAATTCCATTGCTTGCATAGGTCGCACCCAGTTCAAAAGCTGTTTCCTGCCCTGCTTGGGAAGATAAGAATGCGTCGGGCTCAACTCGCTTAATCCATCCCTCTACAACGGGATCGTTAGGATCAAGTACTGTATTACAAATCATAGTCAAAGAGATTTTATAATATTTCTCAAGTTCTAGCTCAGGGGCCGTATCTGGAATCGTAAAACTCACAACTCCAGAACTTTCAGGTAGAGGAAATGTGGTGTGGTAAAAATAATTGTCATGCTCATCTTCTAATTTCAAAAATACGGTTTGGGCTGAAGTTTGAGGTATGTAGGCCAGCAAGGTGGGATGCTTAGCTGTGGTGAATCCCTGGTTGGTTGGCGGCATTAATAGAACGAGAGAAGGGGAGGGCGTTGAATTATTGCAGAGCTGGTCTCGTCTCCCTCCAGCCCGATTGGTCCGTGGCTGTCCACTATCCTCCGGTGGGATAAAACCAAAGCTCAGATGATCTAGGGTCAATTGTTGACCTGTGGCTGGATCATTGGGTAGAGCTTGAGCTGGGGTTAGACCAGCGAATAGTAGTAGTTCAAGAGAAACAACAGCTGTAATAACAGTTCTAGGTTGGAGGTGAGTAGAAAACATATCTAATGACACTGGTTATGAGAGTTGATCAAAAATATGATGCGTATTCTAGAAAGTAAGTGCCCCTATACCCTTTTGCTACTCGTGTATTTTATCTATTAAAGCCAGTTTCCTACCATGACAAAGGCCGCCCAGAAAAATGGATGCCGATAGCCTTCTTGCCGTAATAATGCCAGTTGAGCCTGGCGTAGGGCTTCTGCTTTCGTTGTTTGCGATTGGGATAGCGTGTTATAGAACTTAACCATTAGCTCAGCGGTGGATTGGTCATCCACAGACCAGAGGCTAGCCAAGGTGCTACGGGCACCAGAGCGCAAAGCAAAGCCAGCTAGACCCAGACCGGCTCGATTGTCGCCTGCGGCTGTCTGACAAGCACTCAGCACCAAAAGTTCTATGGGCGCCGTTGCACTGAGCTGTCTGGTTTGGAGGATTTTACTGAGGTCTTCCATTTTGACTTTTTTGTCCCATGCCAGAATAAATGTATCTTCCTGGCTAGAGCTAAACTGTCCGTGGGTGATTAGGTGCACGATGGAGGATGCCACTTGAGGGATTTGTGTTTGCAAGTTGGCTTGGGTGAAGTCCTGATTAAGAAAGAGCTTAACGGGAACCTGGGCTATAATCTGTTCCACTTCAAAGGATGCGGCAGGGAGGGCAGAAAATCCTTGACGGGATTCGGTGAGTCCACCCAGCAGGAGTTTAAACTGATCTGGGTTTAATGATTGTGTTTCTAATAGCTGTAAGCCGGAGCTGATGGCAACACTATATTTCTCAATGAGGTACTGGTTGCCATCATGGAGGGCGGCAATGGGAAAGCTCCGCAATAGGCCATCTGGGACAAAAACGAGAGTTTTGATGTCTTCTGTTAGATATATTTCAGCAGGTCTGATTAACCAATCGTAGAGTTGTTGTGAGATTTTTAGACGCAGCTGATTGGGGTACGCCAGGCTGAGGGACTGTCGCATTTCGCCCAGACTGCTTTGGATTGTCTCCTCAGGGAGCCTGGTCTCGTAATACTGTAAGGGTTGTCCCTTGACGGATAGGATGACAGCTAGGCGATCGGGTAGAACAATGGGGTATAGTACGGCTGCAGCGATATCAATTTGGTCAATTTCTTGGGGTTGAGCATCTAAACAGGCTGATTGGAAGAAATTGTCTAATTCTGCTAATTGCAGTGATTCAACCACTTCACGGGCTTGTTTGAGATTTTCTTGGCTGATCTCGGCTTGGCTAACAGACGGAGTTAGCAACAGGGTCACCAACTCTCGATAGACGGGCTCAACCTGCTCTCGAAAGGAAAACTGCATTTGGGAGTTGGCGACTAAATCTGTGCGTAAACGCCCGAGTTGAGTAACTGCATCTGTGTAAGCTGCGATCGCATCCCCCTGCCTGTCCACTTCAGTACAGGCAATATCCCCCCGACAGAAAATTCGTCCTAACTGCCATTGCCATTGGTAGGCAATTTCTGGAGCATTAAGACCCTGGAGCATGGCCAGCGCCTTCTCCGTCAGGTCTTGGGCGTCGGACCATTGGCCTGTTTGTTCATAGATCTGGCCGAGCTGGCCCAGGCCATAGGACTCTGCGCGCACATCGTTTAGTTCCTGGGCCTGTTGAATTGCGGTGGATAGGAGCTGAACCATCTCTGGCCCATAGTTGGCAGATGTGTTCTGAGGGACTAACTTCAGCAAACTTTGAGCAAAGTTAACGCGGGCATAAATGGCTGAGCGGCTGGCGGGTAAATCAGGCAACAGGGCTCGGATTTCGGGTAAGAGGGTCTGGGCATCAGCAATTTGGTCGGTTTCAATCAGCAGACTGAGCTGACTGAGGTGGGCTTCGATCTGTGCGATCGCACTTGTTGCTTTAGCAGCAGCCCGCCCATAGGTGTCCAACGCCTTAGAATTTTCTGACAAGCCTTGCCAGGTATGCCCCAGTCCCAGCAACACTGCACTAATGTCTGGTGCGTTATCTAATTGCTGAGTCATAACTAAACTCTGCTCTAAGACATCCAGAGATTCCGAAAATGCCCCTACCCGTTGTAATGTCCCTCCTAAACTCTGTAACGCTTTCGCCTTAAGTAGTGAATCGGGTTGAGACTGGAGCTGTTTATTAATCTCTTCTAGCCGTGTACGAGCTTGCCGATGTAGCCCTAAACTTTGCAGGGCCTGAGCTTGATTCAGCTGACTGCCCAACTTGCCTTGAATATCATCAGTTTCGTCGTAAAGGGCCTCAGCCTGTTGCCAGCTGCTCAACGCTGCTTCCGAATTGCCCATGGCCAGTTGGAGACTGCCCTGGGTATTCCAAGCCTGAGCAAGAATAAGCGCAGCATTTGAGGATATCTGAGTATCGGTATCTGGATTAGTCCCTTGCAGCAACTCTAAGCTTTGGGAAATGGCCGTTTCTGCCGCCTGCCATTGTCCCAATTCTTTATAGGCTGAGGCCAGATAGCTTAAACTCAGAGCCTGGTTTGTCGGATTTTCTTGAGTTTCGTAGGTTTGAGCTGCCTGTTGCCAGAGATTAATAGCGTCGGAAAATCGACCTGATTGATAATAACGCCGACCTTGTTCCAGTAGGCTGGTCTGATCCGCAGTGGGTGAGATGTCCTGGGTTTGGATTTGAGCGCTTGGAGTGACGGTTGCAGCCTCAGTGGGCATGATTGTTGGGACTGTGGCTAGCCACAGTCCCAATCCAAACCAACATAGGGTTCGATAGATGGACCAAGGCAGTGATTTTCGTAAACTATTCATTCTCTCTTTCTCACATATTTGTTCTAGAACCACAGCTAACTCTATTCTGTGCATTGGAGCTTGGGGTTGTTGAGGCAACCAACGTCACCTGGCCATGGGTATCCATCATCATTCCAGTAGCTTCTGTAAGCGGTATATTGAGACTAGGTGCTGGGACAGTTGACACTCTCACTGCAGCTTCAGTTTCTAACGGCCGCAAATCTTCCCACATTGTTGTACTGTCCAAGCTAGAAGGCCCATCTGGCAAACTACCGCGTCCGCTTACTACAAATGAGTTGTTGGCTGCCATCAAACAGCCTGTAGAAATTTGATTGCTCGGATCAGTTAGGTTACTGGGTAACTCGACGGTACCCTGGTTAGGGTCAAGATCTGGCGTCTTGATCTGGACAATACCATTTACCCCAGCCTGAGAACTGGCAGTAATGTCATTGTCGGGCGTCAGGAAATCACGAAATTGGAGTCCCAAGAGTGCCTGGGTGGTGATGTCAATATTGCCACCGTCCCCTTGCACAGCATTGGCGACAATATCGCTGTTGCCTAGGCCTAGAATTACAGGGGCCTCAATGGTAATGTTCCCGCCAGTGGCCCCATTGGTGGCGTTAGTGGAAATGAGTCCCCCTCGTTGTAAGAACAGCAGACTATCGGCATTGAGAACAATATTGCCCTGACTGCCAGCGGCGGATTCTGCCTGCAGTGCCCCACCATCAGTCAGCCAGATCTGGTCTGCCCGAATGGTCAGCTCGCTGGCATCTCCTTGTCCTAGACTGCTGACACTGATCCGTCCCTGATCCGTCACCTGCAATTGTTCAGCTGTAATGTCGATGGTGCCTGCATCAAAGTCTGTTTCACTAAAGGCAGCAATCCGACTGTGATACTCCCCAATATTAGAAACGCCACTCACGTCAATCTCACCAGCTTGGAGTCTGATATCTCCCGCATTCCCCGCACCGGAGGTTGAGGCCGTGATCTGGGCACCCGCTGTAATCTGTATACGATTCTCAGCTTGTATGTCAATGGTCCCAGCATTGCCCGCTGCATCAGATAGCGTGGAAACGAATATGCCAGAGGTGAACTCACCGGATGGAGAGATCCCCGTTAGCTCTATTTCGTTGGCGCTAATGGTAATGGAACTCCCCGTCCCCTGGTCAAATGTTCCACCAGCAATTTGGCCACCCTCCAAGATTCTCAACGTATTGACATCTAAGTCAACCGATCCAGCATCTCCCTCTGAAAATGCGCTAACGAATATGCCCGAGATAAAATCCATTGAATTTGTACCCATGAGCTCTATTTCGTTAGCATCAATAGTAATCGGGCCTCCATTTCCCTGGCTAAAAGCTATACTTGAAACTCTGGCAGCCCCTGTTGCCCTCAGCGTATCGACATCTAAGGTAATGGCCCCGCTACTTCCACTTCCGTTGCTGGAAGAGTATATGCCAGAGTCATACAATGCACCACCAATGAGATCTATCCCCCTTGCATAAATGGTAATGGAGCCACCCTGCTCTAAACCAAAAGTTTTAGTGGAAATTAATGCCTCCCCCACGAGTCTCAGTGTATCGACGTTTAAATGAATGGTTCCGACCTTTGCCTCTAGACTATGGAGATTTTGGGCATTAACCCCAAAATCTCCTCCTTGCTCCGGAACACTTGATAAAACCTCCATCAATAAGCCAGTCGAATAGACGTTCTCGAAATAGTCCTCGAAATCGTCAAAGAGCCTAGTGTCTCCTATTATGTCTATTTCATTTGCCGTAATCGTTAAGTCTCCGCCAGGCCCCGCACCAGAGGGACTACTATTAGCGATAAAGCCACCGTCCGCTATCTGCAACCGTCCTGTTTCAATCGATACATTGCCAACATGGCCAGTACTGCCCAATTCCCCTTGATTAACAAAGGCACTGGGGAGGTCTCTATTCTGAGTGCCAATAATATCAACAGATTCAGCGGCTCGAACGCGAACTTCTCCACCGGGGTCTGCTCCCAACACATTACTGATGATGGTGGAACCCTCCAAAACAGAAATCGTTCCCCCTTGAAAATGTAGATTGCCGCTGCCTTCGCCACTCACGTCAACGGAAGCGGCTTGGGTAAACCTGAGATCGCCAAAGCGGTCTATGGCTGCATAATCAACCGTAAACCCATCGGCTGTCGGCGGGAGAAAAACGGTACCCGATTGCGCCACACTCCCCAGTTCTACGCGGCCCTGGTTAGCCGTCAGGTTACCGCCTTCGATCTGGATATCTCCCCCGATTAGGGCTAAGGTTTGCCCCGTATCGACCTGTAAGCCCACCGGACGCTGATCACGAATCGGGATTGCACCCCAACCTAATGTGAGGTTATGCCCGGTGCCTTTGACCGTAATCGAACTAGGATTGTTATCAATCCGTAGTCCGATAGGCGTAGATATGGTAAGTAAGGGAGCTGGGGCAGTTGCGACGGCACTAAATTCAATGTTGTCACTGAAGAGAATACTCTCAGCTGTGGTAGCTAGAAAGGACCCACCGATATCCAACGACGCATTCTTGCCAAAGAGGAGACCATTGGGGTTTAGTAAAAATAAATTGGCTGTGCCATTGGCCTGGATTACTCCATCGATATCAGAGGGGTTGATGCCTGTAACCCGACTAAAGATATTTTGAATCTCAATGGCATTATCAAAGACTGCAGATCCGTTGGTAGGGACTGAAAACTCTGAAAAGCTATGGAAGAGATTATTGCCTGCACGGTTGCCATTTTCAATGACAAAGTTTTGGTTGTCGGGTGAGGTAACAGTCGTCGAAAGGCTGCTGTCGGGAATGATTTGGGCTTGGGTTAGGGGTGCGAACTGACAAGTCAGCGCTGGTGCGATCTCACAGACGCTAAAAATAGATAGATGAAGACTTCTAGATAACGGCTGCAATTTAGGAAGTATTCCTGCTAAAACGATACCAAAACGTTGCATTTGCTGAAGTCGCATTTGGCAAGATACAAACTTCATGGGCATTCAGATAGCATCAGGGTTAATTGGCTCCAGCTGGCATTTTAATGATGGTTGTTACCTTGATCTTGCACCCTTTTCAATTTTGACTAATTCTCTGAGTCATATAGACTCATGTAAGATCTGAATTCTACAGACTATACTCAGAGGCAAGAAATATAGTAGCAAAATCATGATTAAAGCTACTAAAATCTTAATGAGAACAGGATGAGAATCCACTCATAAAAGTGATGCTCATGAGTAGATTCTCACTTACTCTTGACTGACTCTAGCTAAAGAAAATTTTTAAAGAGTCATCTCCTCCTGATAGTGCAATCCCACAGATGAAAGCAGGAAGTAAATGCCATCAGGGATATGCAATTAAATAACATACCCATCTTGTGTAGAATGTGTTAGGCGATAGCCGTAACGCATCGGTACTTTATCTTCAAGCAGATTCCTAAGTGCTAATTCTAAATCAAAGGATTAGGAAAAGATTTACCATACTAAGTTCACAGCTTTTAGTCGTTATCCGTAGACAACACAATCGGTAATCCTTACTCTTTTTTTCAGATGCTTAACGGTCAAAACTGAGTAAATACTCTAGTGATGTTTTTTGGGGATATGTATTCACTGAGATCTCTGATTCAGAGATTAAATATAATCTCCTGAATTATGCTCTGAGTGGTAGATAACAGAAAACAGTCGAGGGTTAGTATTATGCAAGTAACAAGAAGCAAGCTGCACTTAGGGAGAGATTAGATAGGGCAGTCACTTATCGTTTGAAATGGATAGCTGTGCCTGCACACACCTAGTGTATTTGTGTGAATTAAATTCAGTTAAGCAAGCTATTCGCCATTTAGGCTAAAGCCAATACTCTGGCTACACAAGAATCTTATATTCTTCCTTTAAAGACTTAATATTTTTAGTTAGCCGAGGTTTTGTAATCAGAGTAGTAAAGTTATGATTAGAAAAGTTTACTAGAGAAATATCTAGAAAAAAGCTAGTGTCGGTAAACGCTATTCTGATACTGTTCTGCCACCCATTATGTTGAGAAAGATTGCCGTTTTAATCACCACCCTTGGGTTTGTTTTGAATTCGGTATCACCTTCCTATGCCCGAAGGCCAGATGACATCAAGTTTAATCACTTGACCCAAGAAGATGGTCTAGCTGGCAATCGAGTTCGGGCGATTGTGCAAGATAGCCGGGGTTTTATGTGGTTTGGCCATTGGGATGGACTGACTCGCTACGACGGCGGTACCACGGTTATCTACAAAAATGACGTGGATGACCCTAACAGTTTGAGTCACAATCTTGTGAGTACACTCACCATCGGTCAGGAAGACTTTCTATGGGTCGGCACCCTCGGAGGCGGTCTTAACCGCTTTGATCACACCCACCAAACATTCACCCATTACCGCCATGACCCGGACAATGCCAACAGTTTAAGTAGCGATGATATTGTCAGTGTTTATCAAGATCGGGCTGGGACTATGTGGGTCGGGACCTGGGGCGGTGGGCTCAACCGCTTTGATCCAGATACAGGTAACGTCACCCGTTACCAGCATAACCCCAGTGAACCTACCAGCCTCAGCGGCGATAAAGTTGTCGGCATTTATGAAGATCGGGCAGGGCGGTTTTGGGTAACTACGTTTCATTCAGGACTCAACCGCTTTGATCCAGATACGGGGCAATTCACTCGTTACCCAGTCGATCCTAAGACGGGGCAAAGCCTTAACGCTGACTGGGGCAATAACCAAAACTTCTACGAAGATGCCTCGGGGCTCATTTGGTTTACGACCAAATCGGGACTTTATACCCTAGATCCAGAAACAGAACACTTCACCCGTCAACCCTATTCGGCTCCCACCGACCTCGATCCTGAACTCAGAGGCATTCTAGTCGATCAGACAGGAACAATGTGGGTAAATGGTAGACACGGCTTTGCCAGACGTGAGCCCAATCGGGGGAAATGGACTCATTTTGTCAACAATCCATTGAATACATTGAGCATCAGCGCTAGCGATAAGATCACTACGTATCAAGATCGTTCCGGCGTCATCTGGGTCGGGAGCTGGTGTTGTGGGGTGAATATATTCAATCCCACTCCTGCCAAGTTCGCTCACTATAAGCATAATCCTATTAATCCGAATACACTCCACCACCCTTCTGTTCAGGCTATTCATCAAGCGACCAACGGCGTACTGTGGTTGGTCACTGACACAGGGCTGGAAAAGTTTGACCGTCAGACAGGGCAATTTACTCATTACTTACATGAATCGACAACTCCCCATAGCCTGGGAGCTGGTACAGATTTTCTAGCCATTGATGAAGATACTGTAGGAAATCTCTGGGTGGGCGGTGTTGGCCACACAGGATTAAATCGTTTGGACCAAGCCAGTGGTCATTTTACTACCTACCGGCATGATCCAAATGATGCCACAAGTTTAAGCGATCCGGATGATAGTGTCCTATCTATTCAGGTCGACGGCGACGGCAGCATTTGGGTGGGGACTCGAGCTGGTGGTCTCAATCATTTTGACCCGATTACAGAAACGTTTCGTGCTTATCGTCACGACCCCGATGATAACAACAGTCTGAGTGATAATAATGTTCGAGTCATCCATATTAGCCCGTCAGGTATTCTATGGCTCGGTAGCTGGCACAAAGGCTTGACTCGATTTGATCCTCAGTCCGAGCAGTTTACCCGCTATCAGCACAATCCCAACGACCTTCAGGATAGCCTAGCGAGCAACACCATATATGCGATTCACGAAGATTCCACCGGCACGTTATGGATTGGGACATCCGCCGGGTTAAGTCGGCTTGATTCAGCCACGGGCACATTTACCAGCTATCGAGAGAAAGACGGTTTACCTAGTGGGTCTATTCGTGGCGTCCTGGAGGACAAGCAAGGCCATCTGTGGGTGAGCACGGCTCGAGGGCTCTCCAAATTTGACCCTGAGACACTCACGTTTAGAAACTACGGCACACACGATGGCTTGCAAGGTCAGGAATTTGCTGCAGGCTCTTATGATAAAAGCCCAATGGGCGAGATGTTTTTTGGCGGCACTGCTGGTTTTAATGCCTTTTACCCGGATCAATTAATCGATAATCGTTCCGCCCCGCCGGTAGTATTTACCGACTTTCAACTATTCAACCAGTCGATCCCTCTCGGCCAGGAAGGGTCTCCGTTAACCCAAGACATCAGCGTTACCAATCAGGTGATCCTGAGCCACGCTCAGTCGGTCTTTAGCATTGCCTTTGCAGCGTTGAGCTACTGGTTTCCTGAACACAATCAATATGCGTATAAGATGGAGGGCTTTGATCAAGAATGGACCAGGGTTGACAGTCGTCGTCGCTTTGCCACTTACACCAACCTCAACCCTGGCACTTATACCTTCCGGGTCAAAGCCAGCAACAGCGATGGCTATTGGAATGAAAACGGTAGAGCACTACAAATTACGATTACGCCACCCTGGTGGCAGACCGTTTGGTTTCGCAGTTTAGTAGTGATGTCAGGATTAGGAGTAATCATAGGGGTTTATCGCTGGCGAGTTCAAGCAGTCGAAAGTTACAATCGCCAACTCGCAAGTGAAGTGACAGCAAGAACCTATGAGCTAAAAGTTGCCAAAGAGCAGGCCGAAGCCGGGGCTTATGAGTTGAAATTCGCCAAAGAACAAGCTGAAGCTGCCAACGAGGCCAAGAGCGCTTTCTTATCCAATATGAGCCACGAACTACGCACGCCACTGAATGCGATTCTGGGAATGACCGAGATACTACAAGAAAAGATGATTGGTCAAGTTAATGAGAAACAACTGAAATTCCTAAAAACCATTGAACGGAGCGGGTCGCATCTGCTGGAACTGATCAACGACATTCTCGACTTAGCTAAGATTGAGGCAGGACATATTAATCTAGAGTATTCTTCTATTTCGGTAACGCACCTCTGCAAATCTAGTTTGGCCTTTGTCAGACAACAAGCCCTGGAAAAACATATCCAACTTCACCTGGAACTTCCCTCAAAGCTACCAGATATTGTTGCTGATGAACGACGGATTCGTCAGAGTCTGATCAACTTGTTAAATAACGCTGTGAAATTTACACCTGAAAAGGGACAGATCACCCTCAAAGTTATGCCATTGCTGCCAGATGAGACACACAGTCAAAAACATCTGCGATTTGCCGTGACTGATACAGGCATTGGCATTACTCCAGAGGATCTGAAAAGACTGTTTCAGCCCTTTCTCCAGGTTGATAATACTCTTAATCGACGATACAAAGGGACTGGTCTGGGGTTAGCTTTGGTAAAGCATATTGTTGAACTTCACGGAGGACATATTTCTGTAACCAGTGAGGTCGACATAGGCAGTTGCTTTAGTGTAGATCTGCCTTACACTGTCTCTGGGCCTGATTACCCTATATCCAAAGCTACTGAGTCTAATGTTATAACCTCTGAGAATGCACTATCTACTGCAGCTCCCCTTATTCTACTGGCAGAAGACAATGAGGCCAATATCCTCACTCTATCTAGTTATCTGCGTGCCAAAGGCTATCGCCTTCAAGTAGCGAAAAATGGTCAAGCTGCCATTAAGTTAGCCCAGGCTGAACTGCCAAATGTTATTCTCATGGATATTCATATGCCTGGCATGGATGGCTTGACAGCCATCCAGCATATCCGCCAATTGCCTACTCTGGATAAAATGCCCATCATTGCGCTGACGGCACTTGCTATGGCAGGAGATCGAGAGCGCTGTTTAGAGGCTGGGGCTAACCTGTATCTCAGTAAACCAGTCAAGCTCAAAGAGTTAATTTTGTCGATCCAAAAAATGTTGACTCAAGGAGAGAGATAACAGCGATCCGATTCAAGATAAACATGATGAGTGGGAAGCACAAGATATTCTGAATCTTTCAGTTACCGCATTCAGCACCAGAGTTAAATTTAATTTTAAGGAATCATCCTTATTCCGATAGTGTGGTTCTCAATATAAGAACAGGTAGTGAACGACATCAGTGATCATTCCAAGTCAAGAAATTAGTAAAAGATTTTAACGATTGGAGCTTTCGTTAATATTAACGTTAAGGATTTTAATTGAATTGATAAAATCCTAAAAATATCGTTTGCAATCCATTTCTGCTGATTTTATACTTTGGGGATGTCTAGTATAAAGTGATATTGGTAGAGCAATTATTCCATGTGTCACCCTAAAGCGCCTTGGCACAGACCCCTCCTGACCCTGTGGGTACTTGCTTCTTTGCTACTGCCAGCTCAGAGACTATCTGCCAAAATACCGCCTGGTCTGCCATCCATTACACGTTACGAAGTTCAGGGAATTCCAGTCAACAATTTTGTAAAGGGTGTCATATTGGATGACAATGGCATCTTGTATATAGCGCTGACGAACAACGGTATCGCCGCTTATGACGGTGTGCGTTGGAGTTCAGTTGAGATGCCCACAGATATCGCCCCTGGCGTAAAGCCATGGTCATTCGCTAAAGATGCAAACGGTCGGATTTATGTTGCTGCTGTACGCGATTTCGGTTATCTGACACCAAATAAACAAGGCGTTACACAGTATGTCTCGCTGCGCGACAAGCTGCTACCTCCCGATCAGCAGGATGTAAGAGAGGCAAGACGGGTGCATGCCACCGAACAAGGTATTTATTTTCAGCTCTTGTCAAAGTTGATCCGTTGGTCTCCATGGGACGGTACTCTAAAAACGTGGGATGCCAAGGATGGTGAGTTCCGAAGTTCTTGGCTTGTCGGTGACCAGTTGTATGTGTGGGAGTCCGGACGCGGGCTGCTGCGGATGGAAAATGAGGAACTGGTTTTAATACCAGACGGAGAGAGATTTGCTAACGACATCGTACACGTCATTTTGCCTTATGATGAGCAGCGTCTCTTGGTAGGGGATACCTCGCAAAGATTTTTTTTGTATGATGGCATTCGTTTTCAGCCCTTCAATACAGAGCTTGACGATAGTTTGAGCAGCCTTTCATGGCCAGGAGCAGTTTTGCCGGACGGGAACTTTGCATTGAATACCCTGGGACAGGGCATATTTGTTATCGATCGCCAAGGCAAATTGATACACCAGCTTGACCATCGTACGGGACTGGAGGGGCCAAGCATAGAGACTCTCTACCTGGATTCGCAAGGTGCCTTATGGTCGTTATTCGGACTACTTGGAAATAGCATTAATCGCATAGAAACCTCTTCCCCCTTTACCAGGTACGATCACAGTCACGATATGGGGGAATTTCCCAGTCGTTCTATCGAACATCAAGACATCTTATACGTTGGGAAAGGCCTTGGTTTTGCTTATTGGGATGAGGCACAGCATATCTTTCAAACGGTGCCGGGTAGTAAGGGTATAGAAGATGTTTATCATCTGCGTGAGATCAATGGTCAACTTCTGATAGCTGGCTATATCGGGGTTTATCAGCTCCAAGATGGCCAGACCGTGCCGGTACTAAAAAGAGCAACAGGGAGTTCTAATATCCAGTTTCTTCACCCGGCTACTCGTGATGATAATCTGGTGTTTGCCGCTGCCTCAAATGGCATTGAACTGCTGCGTCGGCAGCCTGACGGTCTTTGGCAGCCTGCTGGCAAAGTGGCGGGGTTTGATAAATTCGTGCAAAGCATCGTCGAAGATGAGCACCATCGCCTGTGGCTGAGTACGGATGAACCCGTGGTTTATCGGCTTAGCTTTCCGGATTGGCCCAGCCTTGAGTCACCGGTAGTCGAGGAATTTGAAATCGCACCCGAATTATCTAGCAATACTTCATTCTGGGTGAGTTTTGTAGATGGTCAGCTAATGTCTACCTCTGACAATGGTATTTTTGTTTGGGATAAGACTACCCAACGGTTTAAACGTGATCTCCGTTTTGGTGAAGCTGCTGCGTATGTCGTCCCCGGCCTGGATGGAGGATTTTGGGTCATGTCAAAAGGGAGAAGACATTTACGTCTGGCGACACCGCAACCTGGTGGTACCTACCATATAGAGAGGACACTCTTTAAGCCACTGGCAGATAAAAAGATACTTCATATTCGACCAGATGCGGAGGACAATCTTGTCTGGTTCAGTACATTTGAGGGACTTATCCGATATGATTGGAGTATCAACTCATTACCATCTTTTAACTTTAAGACGCTTATTCGGGAAGTGCGTCAAGGTGACACCCTACTATATGGAGGAGACGGCCCCTTACTGAACAACGATCAATCGTTTGCACATACAGAGAACAACTTCCAGTTCGTCTATGCTGCACCATTTCCAGGGTATGAACAATACACCCGCTATCAGACTCGCTTGAAGGGCTTTGATGCAGACTGGTCCCCATGGCAAGAACAAGCTGACCGAGAATACACCAACCTCCCTCCGGGAAATTATCGTTTCCAAATTAAAGCGCGCAATGTTTACGGCATACAAAGTGATAGCGAGGTGTTCGCCTTCACCGTCGACTTGCCCTGGTATCAGGAAGTCTGGGCGTATCTCCTGTATGGGCTGGTGGTGATTGTGATCTTCTGGAGTATCTTACAAAGTCGGACAGCACATCTTAAACGGCAACGGAGTGCATTAGCAGTGCTGGTTGAAGAACGAACGCAAGATTTGGCAGTGGCCCGTGACGAGGCAGAGACTGCCCGGATCAGAGCGGAGAAGGCTAATCAGTCTAAGAGTACCTTCTTGGCTAATATGAGCCATGAACTACGTACGCCACTAAATGCGATTCTGGGGATGACTGAAGTACTACAAGAGAAAGTTATCGGTCAGATTAATGCGCAACAACTCAAAGCTCTACAGATCATTGAGCGGGGTGGATCGCACCTACTGGAACTGATCAACGATATTCTTGACTTGGCCAAAGTGGAGTCAGGGTTAGTCGAGCTAGAATATTCTCCAGTCGCGGCAACATACCTCTGCAAGTCTAGTTTGACCTTTGTTAAAGAACAATCTCTGAACAAACAAATCCAACTTCACCAGAACGTCCCCTCACACTTACCGGATATTGTGGTCGATGAACGGCGAATTCGTCAGGTTTTGATTAATCTGTTGAACAATGCTGTGAAATTTACGCTAGAAGGAGGACACGTCACCCTTGAAGTAACGCCATTACTGCCAGACGAGACTCGTCACCAAAAATATCTACGCTTTACCGTTACCGATACAGGCATTGGGATTGCCCCAGATGCTCTGAAAAAACTGTTTCAACCTTTTGTCCAGATTGACAGTGCCCTCAATCGACAATATGAGGGCACTGGACTGGGTCTAGCTCTGGTAAAACGGATTGTTGAACTCCATGGGGGGCAAGTCGCTGTCACCAGTGAGGTCGGTGTGGGTAGCTGCTTTACCATCGAGCTGCCCTATAACGTCTCTAAGTTTAGCAATCCCATATCTCCAACGGCACCGGACTCTAGTCCAGTCGCTCCTGAGATCGAGCAGCCCACTATAGCCCCCCTCATCCTACTGGCGGAAGATAATGATGCCAATATCCTCACTCTATCTAGTTATCTGCGTGCCAAGGGCTATCGTATTCAAGTCGCCAAAGATGGTCAAGCTACCATCGAGCTAGCTCAGGCAGAACTGCCAAATCTTATTCTCATGGATATTCATATGCCTGGCATGGATGGGTTGATGGCCATCCAACACATCCGCCAATTACCTGTGCTGTCTGAAGTTCCCATCATTGCGCTGACGGCACTTGCTATGGCAGGAGATCGAGAGCGCTGTTTAGAGGCCGGGGCTAACCTGTATCTCAGTAAGCCAGTCAAGCTTAAACAGTTGATTCTGTCGATCCAAAAGTTGTTAACGCAATGAGCAACAGAGAATCACAAGCCTGAATGGTAAGTGGGTTATCCAACTTAAACCAGCCATGCTCAACAAATAGGGAGACTTGGTTTTCATTGTTTTAGCTTCTGCCCCCACAGCTCATCTGATTTGGAGCCATCAAAGTCTCTGACTGAGCAATAAACTCCACTTGACCATTTGCAGCTATCACAATGTCTGTAGCCTCTGTAAGGGAGGCATTCTCAATAGGCATTGAGCGCGTTGCCGATCTCGCCTCAGTCTCTAACGGCCGCCAATCTTCCCAGACTTCTGAGCTGTTCGGAATATCCGGCGAGTCTGGCAAACCGCTACGTCCGCTTACCGTTAATGAGTTGTCCGCTGCCACCAAACAGCCGGTAGAAATTTGATTGCTTGGATCGGTCACATCACTAGGCAACTCGATCAGGCCCTGGTTTGGCTCAAGATCCGGGGTGTCGATTTGAACAATGCCATCCAACCCAAACTGAGAACTGGCCGTAATGTCATTCTCGGGAGTCAGAAAATCTCGAAATTCGAGTCCTAGAAGAGCCTGTGTGGTAATCGAAATATTGCCCCCATCTCCTTGCACGGCATTGGCGACAATGTCGCTGTTGTCCAAGCCCAGAACTACTGGAGCCTCAATCGTAATTTCGCCCCCCGTGGCCTCATTGGTGGCGTTAGTAGAGATCAGTGCCCCCCGTCGCATAAAGAGGAGACTATCGGCCATCAGGATAATATTACCTTGGCTACCCGCGACCACTTCGGCTTGAAGCGATCCGCTGTCGGTCAGCCGAATCTGATCGGCCATAATCGTTAGGTTGCCAGCATCTCCTTGTCCAAGGCTGCTAACACTGATCAGACCCTGATCTGTGACCCGCAGTTTTTCGACGGCAATATCAATGCTGCCCGCTGCAGCCTCCGTTTCACTCAGGGTAGTAATCTGGCTATTCAACTGCTCAATGTGAGAAACTCCACTCACTTCACTTCTAGTTCATTCGCTTGGAGACGGATATCTCCGGCATTCCCAGTACCCTCAGTTGAGGCACTAATCTGCGCACCAGTGATAATCTGTAGACGCGTATCGACTTGAAGATCGATGCTCCCGCCATTGCCGTCTGCACCTGCTCGGGTCGCCGTGAATATTCCAGAGGGATTGTCATCGGATCGTCCGCCACCCACCCACTCGATCTCGTTGGCTTGAATGGTAATGGAACCACCAGCCCCCTGGCCTGATGTTCCAGTAAAAATTTGCCCCCCCTCAGCCACTCGTAACCTGCCAGCCTGCACATCAATCGTTCCACCATTGCCGCTAGAACGTGTTGAAGCAACAATGCTAGAAGGAGTCTCATTGATTGGATTTATCCCAATTAAGTCTATTTCGTTGGCTTGCAGAGTAATGGAACCCCCATTACCCTGCCCAAATGTGCTGTTGCTAATTAGGCTTCCTTCAACGGCCCTCAGGGTATCGGCTTGGATATCAATGGTGCCAGCATTGCCGTCTGCAAATGTGCTGGCAATTATACTAGAGGGTAAAATATTCCTGCTCGTATCACCGATTAGTTTTATATCTTGAGCTTGAATTCTGATCAAGCCTCCATTCCCTGGACCAAATACGCCAGTAGCAATTAGGCTCCCATCAGAGACTCTCAGGGTCTCAACGGTTAAGTTAATAGTTCCAGCCATTCTGTCTGCGCTTCCTCTCTCATCTGTGTCAAGAAGCTCAGCAAAGAGACCAGCGCTGTATCTTGAAGAACGAGATGGCTCGTCCATTAAACTGACATCGTTAGCTGTAATAGTTAAGTCTCCACCATCGCCGGTACCAGCAATACTATTGGAAATAAAAGCACCGTTATCTAACTGTAAACGTTCTATTTCAATCGATAGATTGCCGACATTTCCTGTACTACCCAATTCGCCTTGATTAAAAAAGGCACTGGGAAATTCTCCGGTCTGATTGCCAATAATGTCAATTGACTCAGCCCCACGGACACGAACCTCACCACCCGCATCTGCCTCCAGTACATTACTGATAATGGCTGACGCTTCCAAGACAGCAATGGTGCCCCCCTGAAAATGCAGATTGCCGCTGCCCTCACCGCTCACCTCAATGGACGCCGCTTGAGTAAATCTAAGATCGCCAAAGCGATCTATGGTGTCATAGTCTAAAGCGAATCCATCGATAGTAGGAATC
>NZ_JADEXP010000106.1 GCF_015207065.1 Leptolyngbya cf. ectocarpi LEGE 11479
CTTAATAGCAGTGGGATATCATCGACGCGTTCGTTACTGATCAACTGGGCCATTGCTTGGCTGGGATACGATTTTGGGCATTATTACGCTATTCGCTATTCTCCTATATTTTCTAGCGAACCGTGAGAGTAAATGAAATAAGATTGAACATCGTTTGTTTTCTCAAATTACTGAGAATTGGCGCAGTCGACCTCTCGTGAGTCGCGAAGTGGTGGTCAACTTAATTGCTAATACCAAGATGACTGCAGGACTTAAGGTCAATGCTGTGCTTGATGAAGGGAACTACCCCACAGGCATTCAAGTGAGTGATGAGCAGTTCAATTCTATCTCAATTGAACGCAACTCTTTTCATGGTGAATGGAATTATCAAATACGTCCCTCATAACAAAAATAACTGTTCAAGTTATTTTTGCGCAGTCCCTAACCCTCCTTTGTACGCTTGGTCAGCTAGCACTTTCTCCAGTCTCACATACGCCTCTAACACAGGCTCTAATACCACCACAGCAGCCTTGACATCTGCCATATTGGCCGCACTAACAAAGCAATTCAACACCATGCCTAGGGTGTCAACCACGATATGACGCTTACGACCTTTGACGCGCTGATGCCCATCAACCCCTTGCTCAGGTCCTTTGTTCTCTGAGGTCCTCACGGATTGACTATCGATGCTCGTCAAACTCGGTTGCTCATCTCGTCCCTCTGCGAGTCTTACTAACTTTACCAAGTGCTCATTCATTTGTTCCCACAAGCCCGTCTTTACCCAACGACGATAATAGTCGTAGACAGTTGACCAGTTGGGCAGATCATGAGGCATTGCACGCCATTTGATACCGTTATCGGCCCAATACAAAATAGCATTGACGATCTCTCGTAAGTTGACTGAGATCTTGCACCACTCTCAATAAGGCTTGCCAAATTGGCAAAAATTTGAAAAAACGGGCGTAACCAAACAGAAAAACCGGTTATGCAAACGATTCTTCAACACGCCCAAGAGCTAGTGTATACGCTGCTCGAACTGATGCCCAGTGTGTATCAAAAAGCCAGTTTCAATGCTCTGCTAGGTCTGTTTTTAGAGACTCAAGGCCATGCGTTGCCCCAGCATACCCCGGTGAAATCAGCGAGTTCATTAAGCCGCTTTCTCAATCGTTATGGGTGGTCAACTCGTCAGGTGATTCGGGCCGTCCGTCAGGCTATTGTGGAGCAGATTGCGAAGCACCCTCCGCATCCGAGTGTTCCTATTCGCCTATTAGTGGACCTGACGACCTTAGAAAAGAGCGGTCAGTTTAAGCATCTGAGTACCTCAACCGATAGTGCCCATGAGCCTGACCCTTGGGTGCGCATCCTCAATGCTAAACGGGGATTACATGTCGTTATCCTGTATCTAGTCGTGGGTGAGTGGCGAGTGCCCTGGAGCTTTCGGGTATGGCGAGGCAAAGGATACCCCAGTCCAGCTCAGCTAGCCTGTAAATTACTCGCGACAGTGCCCAAGCGATTGGTTCAGGGACGGTGTGTCATCGTACAAGGGGATACGGAGTTTGGCACGGTTGAGTTTCTCAACGCGGTTCGCCAACGGTCTTGGCGAGGGGTAGTCGGCATGCGTGCGAATCGGACCCTGAAAGATGGTCGCTCGATTAAAGACCTCTATCGCCAAGCCAAGCGGGGACTGCAGGTCAGCTTAACCGATATCGATGACCCGGTGACCCTATCGTGGTTTTGGCTCAAACGCGCGGATGGTAAACGGGAGTTACGGTTTGTTGTCTCTACCTATCCGTATTCAGGGACCTACCTCATTCGCTTAGGGTGCAAACGCTGGGCAATTGAGGGATTTTTCAAAACCGCTAAGCATCAGTTTGGGTTGCACTGTTTTGGTCAAGGGACCAAATTAGGAGTCTATCGATGGCTAATCCTGTCGCTGCTTGCTTATCTGTTAGCGCATTGGATGGACCGATGGGCCTGGTTTCCTGTCCTCGATTGGAAAGTCTCCTGTCAGATAGCTCGAAAGAAGCTAGTCCCCTCTGTCTATTGGTTTTCGCTACTTAACTATCTCCAAAATAGCGCTGATATCGCAGCCCAGTTTGGGTTTGAGATTGGTATTCACTCATTGCCTGACTGGGCTTATCAAGAATGGTGCAAGATCTGAGTTGACTTCTTGAGGATGACCGACACCCTGATGCACAGGAATTAATGGCTTAATATCAAATCCCACTCGTCATCGCGTAAATCTGAGGGATAGGGAAGATGGCTCATAACCTTATCCAGTCCTCACAACACTACTGGTTATATAGGCTCGAACGGTGGGCTATTTGCTCCTTTACATTAATTTACGAACTCATTCTTAGTCGATGATCTGTTGGGCAATCTCGGTTTGTGCACCCATGGCATCAATGGTGACAATACATCCTGAGACATCCAGGATATTGAGCAACTTGGGAATGGCAGTAATCTCGTTGGACTTGTCGGCGACTTTGACTTGACCGAGTACGAGCTGATTCTCGCTCGCCCAGGCACTGACCATATGAATGGCCTCTTTACCCGCACCCTTGTCGGATGAATGACGAGCACTCTTGCCGTCGAGGGAGACCACCTCGCCTAAGCTCAGCTCAGCAATACTCTTCACCCAACTGACAAAGCACTCTTGCAGTTGAGTCGACTCTAGCAAGGCAAACACTCGGGCAATCGTGTCGTGAGACGGTATCCCATGAGGCAACCTCAGAAACGTTTTGAGCCAGGTCAATTTACTATAGCCATAGGCTTCTATGTCTTCCCAGGTCTCAGCGCCACAGATAACCGCGCAGATTGTCAACACTACAATATCCAATAGTGAATGCTCCACCAGGTAAGGTGTTCGTGGGTCTTCGAGTGTTCCAAAATGCGTTAGAAGGGATCCCGATGGACTAAGGCGGCTGCACTTAAATAGTCTACCTGTATATTAAAGTATTGGACTTTTAACAAAAACGTGTGAGCAGGGGTATCTGTCTCTGCAGAGCGCAGAGCGTATTGTGGCCAAGCACCGTGAGTGAACCTGAGCGAAGTTAGACGGCTTTTTTCTCCTTTTTCCGCCTAGCGCGTCCCCGTTTGATGATGGGACGTCGTGGACGAGGGTCTAAAGTGTTTCCTGCAGAGCGACCTGGGGATTTACCTCGGGGTTTGGCCTCAGCGGCCGGGGTGCCAATCTGCTGAATAATTCGAGAGAAGTCTCGCTGAACCATGGAGGGGGTGATGTGGTGTTGCTTGTAGGTGGGTAAAAATCGCTGCCAAGGCTGCGGCAATCTCTGAGTCAACAAACGGGCGACCCACAACTGTACATAGGCTAACCAGGAGAATTGCACCCAGGTTTCCTCCTGAGTCACCTGCGGTGTTTGGAGCTGGGTCATCATCAGATGCTGCTTGCCGAAACGAATCCCATGTTCGAGGGTGAACCGCTCGCGATAGGATTGGTAGGCTTGTTGGGCACTGAGCTGCCTACGAGATTGGCCAAAGACCAGTAACCATTGGGGCTTGAAAACCCGCTGTCCAGTGGAATCCGTGATCTGTACTTGGAGCAGATCAAACGGATGGGCATGCATCGGGTGTGCTTTTGACCCTCTCATCAACAGATTCTGCCAGCCGGTTAGGGTCACCGTGCGACCGTGACCGTTCGTGGTAGTGGTCGCAAACGTGGTTGTTTGGTCAGGGGTCCCCCAGGTGGTGTCATCTTTGAGATCGAAACGCGCCCCATACCAACGAGGGTGCCCCCGCCGCTGATCAGGAGACGTCTGAGGTAAGCGATAGAAGACCCGATTGGCCCGAGCCCGTGTGACAATAACTCGATTCTCCTGCGTACTGAAGGGATAGAGAAAACGACGATGGCTATAATCACTATCAACCACCAGAACGCAGCGGTCTTGATACCAGGGCAACGTCTTGTCATTGAGCAGCCGCTCTACCTGATGTTGACCCACCCCAGTCTTGCTCTCAAAACTCGTGACCCGTTCTACACTCACTGGGACGAGCCAACTACGCCCCTCCGCGACCTCGGCTTCTGGAATGGCGGACATTAGCGAATAGTTATGGCCCAAGGTGATCGGCTTTTGTCCCTGAATGACGGTCGGTTTGTACACCGATTCACGATCTTTCAGGGTCACTGCATGGGGGCGGCTTACGGCAGTCACATCGACCCCAAATAACCAGTAATCTCGATGCTCTGGAGCCGGAATCACACCCGCAATCGCTTTGACCCAAGCCTCTGGAAAACGGGTTTGCGGCGGACTCTCTTCCAGCTGGTCTGGGGCCGTTACCGCATCGCGGCTGGTGGACAACGCTCCAATGGCCCCATATAACGCTCCATGCTCTCGACGAAATAATGGATTAAGACTTAACTCCACAACTGAATTGGCACTGGTATTGGCACAGAGTGCATCCAACAAATCCATCACACTGTCGGAACGTTGGTTGAAACTCGCGTAAATCTGCTTCCGAAATTGGACGAGTTGATTGATAAGATCCGGGGTAGTCATGGCAATAGGCCGAGCGTGTTTATTTGTGCTCTTTATCGCCTATTGCCGTTTCCTAGTACATCCCTTTCGCCAATTTTGTACAAAGTCCAATTAAAGTAGTTCAGATGTCCCTCCAGGATGCTCTGACTTCATGCTGACTGACCAAATCAAAGCGACGTTCAAGGATGCTGCGGGAAAATTGACGGGCCAAAAGAAGCGGGAATTTACCGCTCAGGTGGCGTTGGACTACTTTGATGGGTCAGCTCGTAAGACAGAAGCGACCATGGGCTGGGACCGTAGAAGCGTTCAACGTGGGTTGAATAGCCTGAGAACAGGTATCCCGTATCAAGACAATTATCAAGCGCGAGGTCGCAAAAAAATAGAGGAAATTCTGCCGTCCTTAGCGGAGGATATTCGAGCGATTGTGGAGGGAGACGCTCAAGTTGACCCCACGTTTGGCAGCGAATTTCGATATCTCAAAGTAAGTGCCCAAGCGGTGCGTGATGCCTTGATCACGAAAAAAGGATACCGCGATGATGTCTTACCCTCTCGCCAAGCGATTGGGCGGTTGTTAAATCGCCTCGGCTATCGTCTTCGTAAACCCTCAAAGCGAAGCCATTGAAGAAGCTTCCAGAGACCGATGCGATTTTCAAGCATGTGGCCCGTGCAAATGCGGCCGCCGATACCGATACCGGTTATGGGGTGACAATTAGATAGACCGCTAATCCCCCTCACTGTCAACTACATAGACCGCGAGCATCAGATCAAGCGATCAAGATCAGCATCAAGGCTTTCACCGCATTCGCCAGAACCATTACGAGTCAATAAAGAAAGACACTAGATGTGTACATCTCTAATCCAAAGAGTCATCTAGTGCCAGCAGCAATTTACCCGAAACAAGTGGAGCTGTATATGGAATCGAAGCAAAAAGGACTGAGCCAACGGGCATCATCAGTCAAAGCCGGGATATCAGAACGAACAGCACGCCGCATTGAGAGTGGAACCCCTCGGCCGAATCGAGGCCGACCGAGGGACTGGAAGACCCGTCGGGATCCCCTTGATGGATTATGGGAAAAGGAACTCAGGCCAAGACTAGAAGCGGAACCGAGACTAGAAGCGACGACCCTATTTGAGATTCTCCAAAACCTTCATCCGGGGCAATATGATGACAAACTCAGGACAGTACAACGGCGAGTATCCAAATGGAAAGCGCTTCATGGAAAAGCCAAAGAAGTGATGTTTAAGATCCGCCATGAGCCGGGTGAGATGGGACTATCGGACTTCACTCATCTGAAAGGGGTCACCGTCACGATAGGGGGAAAAGCGTTTCATCATCTGCTCTATCATTACCGATTGGCCTATAGTGGCTGGCAATATGTGCAGGTAATCCAAGGCGGAGAGAGCTTTATCGGTCTATCTCAAGGGCTCCAAAATGCGCTTCATGCCTGCGGTGGAGTGCCCAAAACCCATCGGACCGATAGCTTAAGTGCAGCCTATCGCAATACAGGAGGCCGCAACCCGCAATTGACGCAGCTGTATGCGAGTGTGTGTGACCATTACCGGATGGAAGCGACGCGCAACAATACCGGGGTGGCCCATGAGAACGGCAGCATTGAATCTCCCCATGGCTATTTCAAACGCCGCCTGTGTCAAGCCTTGTATCGACGGGGCAGTTTTGAGTTTGAAACGGTGGCTCACTACCAGAACTTCATCGAGACCGTGATTGCCAAGCTGAACGGGAAGTGTCAAAAGAAGTTTGCCATCGAGCAACCCTATTTACAGACACTGCCGCGTTATCGCACCCCCGACTATGAAGTGCGCAGTGCTAAAGTCAGTGTCCACAGCACCATCAATGTCCGTTGCATCTTGTATACGGTGCCGTCTCGGCTAATTGGTCAGCGGTTAACCCTGCACCTCTATCATGACCGTATCGTCGGCTTTCTAGGCACCACTGAGGTGGTTGAACTGGAACGAGTGCATGTCCATGGCAGTGAGAAGATCCGACGGGCGCGCAGTATTGATTATCGGCATGTGGTCGAAAGTCTCCGGCGCAAGCCTCGGGCTTTTCTCTACTGCCAATGGCAAGCCGACCTATTACCCAATGACCAATGGCAGGCAATCTGGACCACGCTCAAAACATCCGTTGAGCCTGATAAAGCTGCTCGATTGATCACGGAAGCCCTGTATCTGTCCGCCACCCAAGACAAAGAGTCTGAGGTCGCAGAGTACCTACAAACTCACTTGAAGCAGGGCACCCTTTCCTTGTCCGGCCTACAGCGGGCCTTTGACGCCACCCTGACAACCGACCAATGTCCGACCATCACCTCAGTTCAACACGATTTATCGGATTATGACCAACTCCTCAACCATTCCCCAGGAGGTGCCCTATCAGACCCTGATGAGCACCCTCAAACAGCTCAAACTCAAACACTTCCTCGACCAGTGGCAAACCCTGGAACACCAAGCCACCCAAGAGCATTGGTCTTACGCCCAGTTCCTATTGGCTTTGGCCCAGGGCGAAGCCTCTCGCCGAGAACAAAACCGAATCTCCCGCGCTCTAGCCGAAGCGCAGCTACCTTTCGCAAAGTCTTGGACCAACTTTGAGTTTGAGCACCTGCCCTCGCTCAATCCGGCGGCTATCATGGCCCTGGCCCAAACTACTGACTGGCTTGACGCGGCCTCTAATATTTTGTTATTTGGTCCCAGTGGTACAGGGAAAACACATGTCTGTGCCGCGTTGGGCCTCTCCATCGTTCAACTAGGCAAACGGGTTAAGTTTTTTTCTGCCACCGCCTTGGTCCAACAGTTACAGTTGGCCAAACTCCAACTTGAACTGCAGGCCTTGCTGGCCAAACTTGACCGCTACGATCTCTTGATCATTGACGATCTTGGCTATGTTAAAAAATCGGATGTTGAAACCTCGGTCCTCTTTGAGCTGATTGCTCATCGCTATGAACGCAAGAGTTTGATGATCTCGGCTAATCAACCCTTTAGCCAGTGGGATACGATCTTTCCTGACTCGATGATGACGGTCGCAGCAATTGACCGATTAGTCCATCATGCCACCATTCTTGAGTTCCAGGCTCAGAGTTTTCGTAAACAAGCGGCTGCTCAACGCTCGGCCACATCGCAAACCAAGACGACTCAAGCCTCCTCGGGTTAAGGGATTCGCTTAACCGTCATAGATGCTCTTAGTCTGCCTAAAGCGATCTTTTCTCATGCAGATCGTTCAATTTACAATGCCTAAAATTCTGATAGTTGTCGTTGACGACCTGGCGCGATCTCCTCCAAGTTAACGGCACCAAACCTCTGTTGAGAATGACTGGAAAAATATCACCTGTATACTTCTCTGGATCTGAAAAAATTGACTGAAATGTAATCCTATTTGACTGGTCTATCTAATTGACATTTCACACCCAGCCGTGTAGTTGCTCGATGAGGTCATCTCGGTCGTTGAACTGCCGCCCACAGAAGAAATTCCCTTTAACAAAGCCCACTAGATTTTCTACCGACCCTTTCTGCTGCGGCCGGTAGGGCCAACAGGCCAAGGGGATTAATCCACAATCCATACACACTTGAGCAAAGCGGTCGGTCCAATGCACCTTGACCGTGCCATCGGCCAACATCTCTCGCGACTTCACCGCACTACTCATGTTGTCGAACACCCCCATCAGCGGCACTCCGCCAAAGGTCTCAAACGATTTGAGCAAACACCGGACTACCGTTTCTTGTTGTTCATTGGCCACCACCTGCACATCCACATACCGGGAGTACTTCAGACGTGAGGCAAAGAACTTCACCACCTCAATGCGGCCATCGGCATACTGCACCCGGCGTTGACCGAAATCATGCTGCGAAAACTCGCCGGGTAGACCCTCAAATCTCACCAGAGGAACCTTTTGCTTCGGCGGTCGCAACCGTTTGACTAGCTCATAAACTGCTGTCTTGCCACCCGTGTAACCCGCTTGACGTAGACGGACCAACACTTCCCGGCTTTTCATCGGACCATCGACCGGATCTCGCTCTTCGGTTAACCACTCGCGGACCTGCGATTCGTACTTCAATACGTCGCTCGGACGGCCCACGCCTTGACCTTTCCCGGATGGTTTACCCTCACTACTCGTCACCTCCGGTTCTTGGACAATCCGACGAATACTCCGCTCACTGACACCCGTTAGTTCACTTACTTTGTCCACGGGCACGTCTGCCTTTCTGAGTTGCTGAACCATATACCGCTCCTGGTTTCTGAACATGTGCATGGGGGGCTCATGCCTGTACTGCCAAGAAGGCAATTTAACGGTTTCATGAGTCCCCTGTCAGCGGCCATAATTTCCGGAATCACTCCGGCCATAATTTCCGGAATTCACACCATTGGGTTGACCTATGGGCTTGGCCACCGGTCTTAGATTGGAAGGCCACTGCCAAGTTAACCCTGAAAAAACTGTTGCCCTCTATACTCTGGGCTCAACTGCTTAGACACATCGAGCATACGGCTGATATCGCCGCTCATTATGGCTTTGATATTGTCATCAAATCAAGGCCTGACAGAGCTTATCAAGAATGGTGCAAGATCTGAGCTATCCCTTTATCCGATGTCAGGATGAGATCGCAAATAAAATAGCCACTGTTGTCGTTGGTCAGCAGTGAGATGGGCAAGGGAGGATGTGGAAAATTGCGTTGGCGAAGCCGCTTCGAAGAAGCTTCGCAACTCCTCCTGAATCCTTCCCGGTCCCCAATCCAATCGCTGTAGCTGCTCTACTATCTCTACAATCGTCTCTAACGACTGCTGCCGCCCATCTGACAGCTCCGTAACTAATAACTCAGCACATAGCTCAGTAGGCTGTTGCCGTAGCCATGCCAGGGCCTCCGCCATCAAAATCGGATCATCCAACGTTAGCCAATAAGCCATCTGCTGTAGGTGAGCTGCCCTAGACTTTTGAGCCAACACCTCCTCAGCCTCTATAACCTCCCGAGCGGCCTGCAAATCGACAGCGACCTGAGCCTTGGACAACATCTCTCGGATGCTCTGAATCTCTTCTCGATGGGAATTACCACCCTCTGGCTGCGGTGCAACAGATTTCAGATCGCCAGAACCATTGGTTTTATTATGATTACCATCTATCCCTTGTAATAAGCTTGTGGAGCTGTGACAGTTTGGTGCGTTAGCGTGGCCAAACTGTCCAGATTCATTATTAAGTTGGGGGGTCTGGGGGGATTTTTCCTGTAAGAGCGGATGCCAAAGTTCTTTGTAGCGATATAGCGACCCACCCCCAATTCCAAATTTTCGGAGGGCATTAAATCTGGCAGTTGCCTGTTCTGGAAGCTCATTTTTATCTGATAGTTCTTTAAGGCCAGCTTGAATCTTGTCCTTGGTTTTTTGACTCTGCTGTTGATTCCAGCTGGGTTCAGCATTTTTAGATTCTGCCTTCTCTTTTTTAGACTTATATTTTCCAAACTGCTCTCCGTAGTGAAAGTAGTGGCTTTTCTCGATGCAGCTGACCCACTCTGAAACACGATCTTCGATTTCATGCTGATGACGACACCACAGCTCATAGCCTGGTAATGCTTTAGCTACGGTTAGAACTTCTTTGATGAGGCTGTCACTAGTTAGCGGTTCACCACCATACATCACATGGTGAAATATATAGGTGCGCATGGTGATCCGGCCTAGCAATCGGTTTGTTTGTCCATGATCGGTCCAACCTTGCTCAATTTCTGCGTTGAGATCATTTAGAAACTTGTTGGCTTTATTCGATAGACGATAGCTCCGCCGTTTTTTCTGTCTAATGATCTGCTGCAGTGTCTCATTGCTCAGGTTGTTGCGGCTCTGGCATTGTTTCCACTGTTCGACAAAGGTAGTCTGCTCAGTCCAGATTGGTTCTAAATCATTATTAAGTAGGTACGACCCACGCTGTAGCGGTAGCCGGTGGGCGTTGAATAAGTTCGGAGTACTTTCGATGGTGTACAACCGAGCATTGGGAAAGACTTCAAGCTGACCAGGTGTGACCTTAAAACCTTGGCTTTCCAGAAGCAAGGTGACTCCACTTCCCACTTCCCAAGCTGTCAGCGATTCTAAAAATGGAAAGTACAGATGCAAGCCCTGACTATCAGATGAGGTGCAGGTAATTGCTGAAACCAGACCTAATGGTTCCAACGCCTCGGTCAGTTTTTGAAATGCAATGGGATCTCGCCTGGGATGGTACGCGCTACCAATATCAATATCGAGCATGGCGTACTGGGTTTCCTTACCAAACCGCACACCATATAGATAGGTACCCTGCTCAATCAGTCGGTCTGATAATGGATGCCGACTTTCCGTTTGCCATTGGGGGCGTTTACCCGGTGATGGATGGTTCGCATAGATGTAATCGTGGCGATGGGGAAATAGTGCAAGAAACCGATTGTTTCGTTCTTGCACGTATTTAAATGGATGGAAGGCAGCTGCAACTATGATCAACCACCTCCCCTTTGGGCGGGTGGTTGATGGTCAGCATAAATGAGATAACTTTGCACTAGACCAATCACCCGAATACATCACAGTAGAACTGAGACGAAATTATCGCAGGTGATAGTACAGGTTAACTATTAGACGATCTTTAGTTAAAACTTATTAGTTGTCTTATATTTCTGAAACCCTTTCTAGATAGGGCTTCTATAGAGTCAAGGTGATAGTGCACGGATAGAAAGAGACTCGATTAGGAGACATCGGTGAGTAAATTGGGACCTACTTGTCTTACTCTGTAATCCTTATTGTGAAATGATTTGAAGCCAATTTACTCATTTTTTTTAGATAAGACAAGACTGTATTTTCTCAATCGAGCTTTTGTTCTCTTACGAGTGTGCAATTCAAGTCGACTGTATGAAGTCCTTATATGTAAGTGTTTTGAGAGCTTCTAAACCACTAAAAGCACAGCAGCATTCTGCTGATATATAGGTGATTTAATACGGAGATATGTGTCTTATGTGGTTTCCAAATTTAGGGCTCAATACAGTCCGTAGAACTGATAAAGAATAGCTGTAAATACTGTCCTATAAGAAATATGAGATCTTCGGTAGATAAAGTAGTGACTATATACGGATAAGACTGTCTTAAAACTTGAGACAAACTTAAATCCCTCTATTCTGCTGGTAGTCAAAGACTGGTGACTGTATACGGATGAAATTGTCTCTTTTTTATCTGAGTTGCTGGATATGTAAAACTGCTTTGAATCCTAACTTTTACGTTGATTCGAGAGATTGAGGTGATGGTATAAGGATAAGACTGTCTTGCTAAGAAAACGTAAAAATTAGTTCGTAAGATGTGATATGCCTAGATCTGAAGAGTAGTGAGAAGATACGGATGTAATTGTCTTTGAGTGAGACAGGTGGGCGGCCTTAGCTGTGTATGTTTATAGCCTTGATTCAGAGTATTTCTGAATTGCTTGCGCTGGTAGGCTTAAACGCTAAATGTCATAGGATAGGCAGGCTTTTCAAATCCAAAATCCGTTTGGGAGGTGAGGTGATATGGATAAAATCAGTCTTTGCCTTGCAATTTTTTACGTTTACCCATATTCTTTAGCCCTAGCGGCTCCAATCACTGTCTTGACTAAGACGGACAAGTGATCGAATACGGAGAATTTTAGCGATTGAGACAAGCAGTTAAGACAGCCCTGCTAACAGGTGAGTCGATACGGATAATGCTGTCTTATTGAGACAAAACTTTCGAGCAATTCTAGCCCTTTGACCTATAGGTGAGCCGATACGGATTTGCTTGTCTTATCTTAAGATGCTTGATCTGCAAAGCTTTGAGCGTAAGTCCTGCTTTCAGTAAGACAAAGGTGTTAGGTTCTTGAGAGTAGGACAGTGATTGCTTTATAAGAGGTAGCAGTGATGTTTGTTGTCATTCTCTTTCCAGTTTTAGAAGTTTGCGCAAGCTAGTTTCGAGTTGATCAGTAATCTGTCGGTCACCACGCTCCAGTTTGCCAACATAATCAGCGCTGATTCCCAGAAAACCAGCCAGTTCCTTCCGTGACCAGCCTCGTTCTCTACGACCAGCTTTAATCACTTCACCGGTCAGCTCATTCAGTGCGATGGGCTCAGTGGCCAAAACCTTTTGGGGTTTAGGATTTTTCAGTTTGGCCAATAGTACTGGAATTGGATGAGGAGGCTTAATGTCCAGCTGTGCTCTCATCAGGCGCTCGATGATTTTTACCTTGCGCCAGTCTGGTGGTTTAGGCGTGTTGCTGTTAGGGCGTATCCACTCTGGATAGGTTTCGGGATCGTATTCAATTTCCCAGCCCAGTTCTGTCAGTAGTGTGAGGGCTTTGTCCCAGCGTTTTCTGAGATCGCGGGCTTTGTATTTATCGGTGAGGGCGTTGTTTATATCTGTCTTGGTAATAACTTCTTCTAGGAGGTGTACAACAGTGTAACCATAGGGATTTTGATTTCTGGCGCGAATGCGGGCATCGAGAGTGAGCTGGATGGCTAACCGTAGGGCCAGTTCGTTATGGTACGGGTCAATTTTGAGGATGTCTCGGGCGAGAAAGCCAAATTGATGGAGGGCTTCTTTGGCTCGGTTTCCGGCCCGATTGAGAAAATGCTTGGTCCAGCCGCCAGGACTGACGGTGATGTAAATTTCTTCGGGTTTTTCAATTTTGCGGGTGGCCAGGTCAATTTGGCCATGGGAGTCGATCAGAATATCCCACATCCGACCGACGGGCATACTGGCGTCTACTTTGCGTTTGCCTCGGCCTTCAATCCAGACAGATTTGACCATTAGACAAGAGAGGGCAAATGCAGCGGCAGCGACGGTGTTACGTTTTTCAGCCAGACTGCTGTTGTGGTTGCGATCCCATCCGAGCAGACTAACCACATCTGTCGCTTTGAGGGTAAATGAATTTTTCCAGGGCTCATTTTCGGCCATGGTTCTAGCTGCGAAGATCAGCTGCAGTTTGACGGTATCAAAGCCAAACTTGTCGATGATCTGTTCAGCGGCTTCCCAGGGGAGCAGGGCAATATCGCCTGGGTTGGTGATGTAGTGCTCAATAAAATTGGCGGGGTTGCTTTTGCTTTGGTGTTGGAATACTGCTAGGTCATCTTCATTGCGCTGCCATAGCTCGGGGCGCAGCTGCGCCTTGATGCTGCTAGCAATGGGAATTGATGTGGGAATTGGGAAGACCTGGGCCAGAGCAAGGTCAGTGTAGGCGGCGGAGACAGGACGCTGTCTGAGTCCCAGAAGCTGTTCTAAGTCTTGGAGAGAACAGCCGGGAAGATTTAGTCCTTCAACAATAATTTGGGTGATGTCCTGACAGTAAATCTGCCCAAACATGTTGAGCTTTTCTGAAAATTCAGGTGCTTCAGGGTGGTTGATATAGCTACCAACCGCCTGTTTGAGTTGTTCAGGGTCAATTGTCTCTAAAGAGTCTTCTTCCCGTTCTGCTTCAATTACTTCCAGTGCCCAAACCACCAGGTTGGAGCCAATGGCTTTAACAAATTCATCCTGGAAATCTTGTCGCTCGAAGAACAGGAGTAGCGCTTCTTTGAGATGGTCTTGAATTGAGGTCTCATCTAAGCAAACATCAACACTTTGGCGAGGTTCTGTTTTCCCATCGGTTTCTTTCAAAAGACGGAAATGGGACTGGTTTAGATCGAGGGCGTCTATGCCTTCTTTTTCGACCGTCAGCTCTACTTTGTGTTTATATATCTTGGCCAGGTGTTCGTAGAGCTGGAGGGTGATCAGGTCTGGAAGACTGGAGTGTTCTTGGATGGCTGTGGTTAGCTGCTGTAGGTAGTCAGCAGTCAAGACATCATTGATCAGTTTTGCCCAGCGGTAACCTTTGTTGCCTAGGGGAATGGGGGACAACTCATAAACACTGCTTGAAGTCTGACTATCTTGCTTGGCCATGGGGTAGGAGGGCTACGGGGAAATGACTTCAGAGATACGTATGAACTCTACGTTTAACAGTGGTTGTGGGTGCTGCACACCATCCGATTTGAAACTCTAAGGTATCGCCTAAAAGGTCTTAAAGTGCTGGATGTCAAAATGATTTAGCTATTATGCCACCAAATTTTGGTGGGCTAGGCTAACTTCTGTAATGCCTTACCCACCTAATCGTTCGGAGTCTAATCGCTGTCTAAATTTCATTTGGGTCATGCGAATAGCTTCATCATGGGCCTTTTCCAAATCGTCTAGTTCAAATACAGCCACCAGCTTTTCACAGTACTCAACCATTTCTAGTCCTAAGGTCTCAGGAATATAATTGCGGGCGATATGCCGTGAGCCTGAAACAGGGGCTTCCCAAATGAGCTTTATTTCGTTAGCATCCATGCCAAACAGACCACGGTAGACATAGTTGGTCCACTTACCAAACTTGTAGGGATTGTTTCCACCTTGTTCAGCGACGGCGTATGCCCAATCCTTTCTTGCTGGTTTGCCCGCCTGCCGAGCCACTAGCCACTGCTGAATCCGTTCGCTGTCCTCACGGGTATAGGTCTGCTTTAGGAAGGTGTAAGCCTCAGCATATAGACCCTCAGCTGCAAACCAAGCCAGAAAGTCGATCAGTCCGTTTCTAGCCTTTGCCCGTAGCTTCCCAGGATTTTTCGCCCAGTCGCTGACCAGTTCCACCCAGTCGGAGGCCTCGATCACCCGGTAGGTGTTACCATCATTCGCTTTGATTTCTGACACCCTAAACTGCTTGCCAGATGGGAGTTTGAGGTAGTTCACCCCTTCGATTTCTGACACCCTATCGGCAAAGGTTTGGGCTGGTACATTGGTATGGCGGCTCATGGTGCGATACCCCACGCCAATGGTTGGACGGTCGGGGCCAAGTCCGTCAGGGTCGATGATCACAGCTCTAAAGTCGCGATCCTTAAATTTGATGGGGACTACCTGGCCGGATTCGAGCATTGTGTGGGCTGTACAGAAGTATTAATTATGGAGAATAGCCCCATTATGGGCTGACTTTTAATAGGGGTGTCAGAAATCCTGGCGAGTGGTTTTTGATATTACAAGGTTGGGTAAAGGTGCCGAACTTACGAATTTTAGATTTCTGACACCCTCAAGTGCTTATGAAATAAATGTTTGAGGCTATTGGCCCTCAGTTTTCTGACACCCTATTCTAGAGCGTTTCTGCTGAGTTTTCTGACACCCTTCAGACCTTGTTGTGAGAAGGTTTCAGCTGATGAGTGGCTAGTTTTCTGACACCCTATCTAAAGTTTTTCTACGCTCCAGATAGATTCGGTATCATCCTTGCCCTCGCAGGTAAATCGGTATCCATACCGTTCAAAGGCTTTATCTTCGAACACTCGTCGAACTAAATTGAGCGGCGGGCAAACGAAGCTAGAACCCTTGCAAAGTAAGGATTGCACCATGAATGATATACCTATTTTGACCGTTGAGCGAACGGTTATAGAACAGGCATCGTACATAGCGTTGTGGTTGGCTGCCTGCGGCCACCGGATGCGGCATTGGACGCGAAGGGGGCTTTTATGACACGGAATATTGTTGGGTTGCTGTGGATTGCGATCGCAACCGCTAACTGCCCAGAACTAGAACTTCTGCGCCCCACATCGGTTGAAGCGGTACAGCCTTCTGCAGCGCCGCCGCCAGGTTTGCAACCTTATGGTGTGGACGGGGAGCTGAGTGAAACGGATATTACTCGACTGTTGTATCTGCAATTTCCTCAGAGCTATAACGCTATTTCCAATGAATTTGGTTTTCCGGCCTATCGGGATAGCACCACAGATTATTACAGATTGCCTAATGGTCGATGGGCGGCTATCCGATATGTGGGTGCGATGGCGACTGGGGTGAATTTTAGTGATTCGGGCGACTAGGGGCGCGTTACTCTATGGGTAATGCTGAACCCTTTGATGCTATGAAGCTGCCGGAGTTAAAACGCAAGGTCAGACGCGGACACCTTAAACGCCTAGAAGGATGTTGTTGTCTTACAGCCTAAGAATTTTGATAATGAGGTTGCTGCTTTTTGAGATCGCAGGTATGAGGCTGGATTAGGGCGCGCTTTTTCGGTTTCAGGCGATTTTGGCTTATGAGAGTGATGTGGACTCTTGGGCGTTGCTTGCTTTAATGGTAAGGATGGTCAGGTTTATCAGGAGACAACAGTCTAAGTAGACTCGGAAATTTTAACCTGGTTAGGCAGATCTATACGGACTTTCAGTAATGACTATTGTTACTTCACTTGGTTCTGGTGAATCTTGAAACTGAATTTTTAGCTTATTCTTAAGTTAGATTTAGCTCATGTTAAATCTAACTTAAGAATAAGCTAGCTGCCAGACGTCTTAAGCTAATTTTTCAATAGAAATTGTTCATCTCGGTCTTACATAAGATGACGAATAGGAATGTAGTAAAGAGTATCTAATTTTGGTGTATAAATCAAAAGCGTCGTTGTGAGAATAACGTTGAGATTGATTGGCTGGGACTTTTCTGAGAAAAAATGGCTTTATAGCCTGAAGGCAAGTCGATAAATGTATTAATACTAAGTTTGGCTGTAAATAAGGCATAGTCTTGTTCCATAGTATTGTCATATAGGACCCTCTTTGCAGTGTCAGATATTTGTAGTATTGCTTGAGACACATAGCGGGTTTCTTGTTGTAAGATTGCTGATGACAGTTACTAGATTAGAATCTCTATTTGCTCTTAATTATTCAAGTTTTTGATTTTTAGTAAGCTATCATCTTGCACCCAAGTAGCAGCAATTCCAAATTCCAAGATTAGGACATTGTAATGCCCTAGCCATAGTTCCATCAGAACACTAACAACGTTTTAGGAGGTATTGGTTCGTGCCTTTCGTGCCTTTCGTGTTTTTCGAGGTTTGGG
>NZ_JADEXP010000107.1 GCF_015207065.1 Leptolyngbya cf. ectocarpi LEGE 11479
GCTATAGACAAGCAGCCCCAGATTATAAGGATTGGTTTGACCCGATGAATAGGGCAACAAGTCACTGAGGGTGTCTAACTGATCTTGCCAAGCTTGATCAACCTCCATAAAAACGGCTAAATCTGGCTTTTCCAGTCGGATTAGGTCAAGAACCTTTTGATAGCTTTTGTTTTGAGTATTGATGTTGGCTATCAATACTCGTAAGTCAGATTTAGATCCAGAAAAAATTAAACCATTAGCAGGCAGATACCAGGGCAAAATTTGAGCTGAGAGCAATGCACAACAGAAAAAGCCTAATACGATAAAACGTTTTTGCTTCAATAACACCAAAATGCCTAGCAAGATCAGGCACAGGACAAAGTATTGCAGCTGAAAGTGGGAAAAGATTTCAAGATAAACTTTCCAACCATAGCGAGAGGTGGCATAGGCCCACAAGGTCAGAAATGCGACTGTTCCCAAAACGAATATCGAGACCACTAAGCTCAAATAAGAGTTAGCAAATTTCGTTCTAGCCATACCCTGTACGCCTATAAATTGATATTTTCCAAGCTAGCAGCAGTTGTTCAGCGCCAACCACTGCCATTATCGAACATCTACACATGCAGGCTGGCTTATTTAGATAGCCTATGGCTCAAACAATGGAGTAATAGGGGTACCGGTCAAAGTAATGGTTGGTTTGCGATCGCAAAGACCAATCATCGCTTCCCAACGAGAGGGAAAGTCTGGATCGATAAAGTTGATATCAAACCGGCCCCAGTAGTAAGTGGGTTCCCCATTAGCATCTTCTCTAAAGGTATCGCAGCGCAGAGAAGAAGACTCTTGTACCCAGTAGCCAGTATAGGAACCTCGATCGGTATAGACTCCGGCTAATCCGTCGATAAAAATCGTACCGATCTCATCACCATAGGTCCAAATGGCGGTGCGATTGCGTTCATCTTGGTAGACGACATCATATTCTTCCGTTGACCATCGTTCATCGGCTAAAGCCGCTTGGGATGTAAAGCCAGCAAGTAAAAGCGCGGCTGCAAGGAATATTGGATTCCTTTTCATTGTCAGGACCTCAATGGACGTCTGGACACAGCTTAGCCTAAGATTCTGGGAAATCGGGTTAATTTACATCACGGGCGACTTGCCAGACACGACAGTTACAACAGTGAGGCTCATCTGGAAAGTCTGAGCGAATTTTCGCAGCAATGGCATGGGCCTGGTCTAGGTCTGGCAACAGTCCTAATGTGTTGACATCTGAAGGACTAAAGATATTTGGAAACCTGCCACAGTTGGTTAAGACGCTGTTACCGTCATGGTCATCGAGAATATCAAAACCACAAAATTCAAACGCGGGCGGTACCTTGCAAAACTGACTGGGTTGCTCCAGAATCGCCAGGAGCTGATCTTGACCAGTGCTCCAGGTGAAACGCTGACGGAGGTAGGCAAGGTTGGTGAACCAGGTGATGCGGTAATCTGCCTGGACATTATGGGACCAATCTTCGTCGATGAGATCCTCGATGAGGTCAGGGCAAAGAATACTATCTAGAGTAACAACTTCAGTGATGTGGGTAAAACCGGAAAACTGGATGTAGCTATGCCAGCTTTTTGGTTGGGATGGGGTAAATCGTTGGCGGGCCGTAAACAACCAGTGGGTCATCTGTAAACTGTTTTTTAATATGCATTAATCATTTTTCAACAACCAGACATTCTTTTTTGCCACACATCTTCCTTTCAAGCCACCTGGCAGATTTGCACTCTCAATAAGAGCCAGACTATAACTAGCTCCATAGTGTTGATTAACTTCTTCGTTACTAATGGAAAAAGGAGGGCCTGCCATCAAGGTCTGGTCGTACTCATAGCTAACAAGCAACTGTGGTGCCGTATCTGTAATCTCTGTTACGTGCGCTGTATATCGATGGCGCACTTCTTGGGGCAGGGCCACCAAAGCGGCTCGGTCATAAATTGCTTCGACTGGGCCAAGAATGCGGCTAGATACATCAAAGATATTCCCTACAAATATGTCGATATTGGTGGCGCTGTAGTGCTTGACTTCACCAGCTTCTGCAACGTGTGGTTCTATCCCAAGCTCCGCGAATAATTGCTCAATGGCTATTTCAACGAGTTCAGCACCAGCAACGCGACAGCCCTTAGACAACAGCCAGGCAATATCCAGGGTTTTACCGCACAATGGCACAAATACACGACTGCCTTTTTCTAAGGCAAGCTCTTTACAATGCGTAACCAGTGCGGGGTTCGCTGCGCTCTCGTGGAAGCGAATATCATTTTTCTCCCACTTTTGCAGCCAAAAACTTGTGTCCATCCAAAAACTCCTTTGGTGATGTACTGATATCTAAGGCTTCTAATCACCCAATCACAGGCTCATTATCCACGACCAGACCATAACTCTTTGCAGACTCTAACGTGGTGTCTGGTATATTACACAGCATCTTGTCCCATGTCCTCTGTGCTTGCAAAGCGTCTACGACAATCTGCAGTGGTTCAGCAAGAACTGTCTGAAAATCAGCTTCTTCAGGGAACCGAATACGATAGGCTAATCGTTCTTGAGGTGGGGTAAATTGAGCATTGACGCCCTCTTTATTACCTCTGGCATCAGCTCGATACCAGCCAAACTCAGGTAAATAGATCCCATTAAAGCCATGTAAGCTGTACGGTGGCCCCTTATCATCAATACTCAATCGCTGATAGCAAAATCCTGCTGGAATTTGGTTGGCCCGTAATAATGCTGCCAACAGGTGGCTTTTTGCAAAGCAGTAGCCCGTCCTATGCTTTAGAACATCAGACGCTCGACAGGTGACAGGGTTCATCTGATAGTCAACACTGTGAAAAATCTCATCTCGGACCCACTCAAAGCAATCTTTTGCAATCTCTGCTGCTGTGTCATCGTCTGACGCTATAGACTTAGCAAGTGCGATGATTTCGGGATGTTTCCAGTCAATAACCTGATCGGCTCTTAAGTATTGTTCCATCTCAGCTTTTTGTAAGTAGATAGCCCAAAGTAAACGTTCCTATACCGCTGGTTTCGACTCCGCTCAATCAGCCAATTTAGAGAAGATGAGGGCTGAGCGGAGTCGTTCGCGTTCGCGTCTCCAGAGGAGAAAGCCCGGATTGATGGATAGTTTTTTCCATTTACTTACCGCTAAGAACAGTTTATTAGTGATTCAATGTCGGCAGCTACAATTTTCTCCAGGTTGCGTGTAATTTTCTCAATGTCCCAATTCCACCAGGCAATTGTGAGTAAGGATTGAATTGTCTCATCATCAAAACGTTGACGGATATATTTGGCTGGATTTCCTCCAACAATTGTGTAGGGTGCAACATCACTCACTACAACTGATTTTGCGGCAATAATGGCACCATCTCCCACCTGTACTCCTGGCATAATGACTGATTCATAGCCAATCCACACATCGTTGCCGATGACCGTGTCCCCCTTATAGGGTAGATTTCCAGCTTGAGGAGCAACTTTTCCCCAGCCATTGCCAAAAATATAAAACGGGTAGGCCGAAAACCCATCAAACTGGTGATTGGCCCCATTCATGATAAACGTTATGCCCCTAGCCAAAGCACAAAACTTTCCAATGATTAACTTATCGCCAATGAATGGAAAATGGTACAGAACATTGCGTTCAAAATCCTCCGAATTTTCTGGATCGTCGTAATAGGTGTAGTCTCCAATGATAATGTTTGGATTTGACACAGTGTTTTGAATGAAGCAGATTTGTGGAAATCCCTTCATTGGATGCTTTTCTTTCGGATCTGCTCCGTACAAATCGGGCGCTCCCTACCTTCAAAATGGATGCCAGATAACATCCAGTCATCAAACATCCAGAACGTCATCATCCATTGAGGACACACATAATAATAAGCAACCCGACAACGATTCCGGCTGATGGCTGGTCTTGCCAGGCGCAGTTACTCGCTCGCCCGGATAATACGCCTGAGCATCCACCACAAAGTCTCCCTCTAACACCAGCACAGTCTCGCCGCTGGCATGATAATGATTCGGAAACAGCCCTTTCCCAACCTTCCGCGCAAAAAATGCCGCCTCACGGAATACGTCATCCGTCTGCCAAGTGGCCACCGTCACACCGGAGTCACCGGGCATTAAACACCAGTCCAACTCAGTCGCCTTTTGCTTTAGCTCAGCAATGGGTAAATCTAACAGTTTCAGCAAATCTGAACTTGCCCCGTTAGGCTGCCCAGCAATTCGCTGAAATAAACGAGCCTTTAGATCTGTCGCCATCGGCACAGGGGGCGCACCATAGGCCAGTGCCGCGGCCGTCTCTTCAAACCCACGCACTGTCTGCTCCAGATCCGCACTATCCAATAGCGCCTGCTCAAACTGCCCACGCTCATCCGCCCCTAGCCCATCCAGGGCGTAGATCGCGGCCGCGTCAACGGCGTCAGCATTTTGATAGGGGTCAGGAGATATCATGTCTTTAATAGTAACTTAGCATTCAAGGAATCGGTTTTTAGAGTGCAGGTGTATAGGTATACGCGCGCTGACTCGGTTTGGATCTCATAGTGTTTTAATCTGCACCTAAGGCCTGTTTCAGTTTGCGCAAACCAAGGCGTACCCGCGTTTTCACTGTCCCCAAGGCCAGCCCCGTTTGCTTTACAATTTCTGATTGACTGTAGCCCTGATAGTAGGCTAGCTCAATCACAAGGCGCTGCTCATCGGGTAGCTCACTCAAGGCCTGGGCCACCACTGCTCGCCGCTCGTTAATGAGCAACGCTTCCTCCGGCACATCCGATGAACTCACTTGAGCCGTATTGGTAGCCGCTTCGACTACCTTGGTTTGCCGCTGCCGCTGTCGTAGCCGATCTAATGAGCGACTGCGGGTCATTAGAAATAACCAAGAATCTACTCGACTCCGGCTGGCATCATAACGGGCAGCCGTCCGCCAAGCCTTAGCAAATACATCTAGGACAACCTCTTCCGCCTCTTCCACCGAGCCTAAAATTTTGAACGCCAGGGAATACATCACTCGGGCATAGCGATCATAAAGCTGGCTCAGAGCTGCCTGGTCCCCTTGCACCATGCGACCAATCAGTTCGGTTTCGTCCTTAGATTGCAGTTTGACCATTTATTTCAGCTTTTTTTTGAAACCGAGAGATCCAATCCATCAAACCCAGCGTATACCCATTCAGATTGCACAAAATCATCGCTAGCTAATCGCTAACCGACAGAGCAGAAACTAGCTGCTCTAACAGAACTGACGACTTTGCATATGTTGTCATGGCCCTTGCTCCTAAGCAACTGGGGTCGACGGTGCGATGCGTGCGATTTCACAAACCTTATTCTATTCGTTTCTCAAAAGGAGAACTTGAACCATGCTAAATTCTTTGCAAAATACTCTAAAGCATGTTACTAAGCGCCAAAATTGGCTAAAACTCAGCGGAATCATCCTAGCCACTACCCTCACCCTAGGCAGCACAGCTACTTTTCTCAGCGCCTCTGATCACGACGATGGCGAAGTCGATGTTAAAGGTCGGAACCTCAACCTGACTGATGTTTACGCATTTAGAGAAAAAGACCAAAACCCTAACGCTTCTGAAGACGACATCATCCTGGTGATGAATACCAATCCTCGCTCTGTAGCACGACAACAGTATTATTTTAGTACCAACGCCCGCTATGAATTTCACATTGACTCCGTCGCCAACAAAGACGCAAAGGTCGAAGGTCAGCCAGACATGACCCTACGCTTTGAATTTGGTGCCCCCAACAGCAACCAGGAACAGGAAGTGACCCTTACCACCCTGAGAAATGGTAAAGCACAAAAGAAAACAGCCGTCACCACCCCTCTACTGGACGACTCTCCCAACGTCACAAACGTCAAACTAGACCAAGAAAATCTCACCGTATTTGCCGGACTGAGAGAAGATCCTTTCTTCTTTGATGTGGAACAATTCTTCCGCGTCCGTGCTGGAGCTGCGGGTATCGGACCTGCTGTCGGGTTCCGAGATCCCAGCAAAGCCGTTGATTTCGCCGCCGGCTATAACGTCAACACCATTGCCGTCCGTGTTCCCAAAACCCTATTACAAGGGCGCACCCACAGCGATGTCTTTGATATTTGGACCACCATTTCCACCCCCGACGCCGAGGGTAAACATGTCCAGGTTGAGCGCTTAGCTCGACCCGCCATTAACGAAGGTCTCGTCCTCACCAACGACTTCTTGAATGCACTCAACAGCGTCGGCCCTGATTTTGAAGCTGCGGCTCTAGCCGGGAAACAACCCGCCGCTGATATCGCTGGACCCATCGTTGGCGAAGCCAAGCAAACCTTACTGGCCCTGGGCAATAGTGAAGAACGTGCCGACGCCCTACTCGGAGCCTTTCTCCCTGACGTTATGCGCATCGATACTAGCGGCCCCAGTGGCTATGCTAATGACCTCAATGGCGCAGGTAGCCCAGTACGTGGTCGGATGCTGAAGGACGACGTCATAGATATCACCCTGAGTGTTCTATCGGATGGGGCAGTGACGACAGACAATGTCTCCTATGAAGGCACCCCAGGAAATCCGGCCCAGGGACATCAGCCGTTAGAGCCTGCCTTTCCTTACTTGGCATTGCCTAATTAGAGGGTGCCTGTTCTCCTTTGTTAGGGTAACAGAGGCGGGGGGATCGACAATATCCCATGCGGTCGATGCCCCCGCCATCTACAGTCTCTCCTTTTAAGCAGGAGGACGACAATCCTGCACCCCACAACCACTCTTATCCCTAGACATCCATGCTCCTAACCCTACGACTACACATCCATCAACACCGTCGCCCAATTATCTGGGGTCTCGGTCTCCTTGTCCTTGCTATCACTCTCCAACAGGTTAAGCCACAACTTACCCACACCCCATACGACTATCCATTCTCTCCCCCCAATAACACTGACATTACCGGCCAGCTCGAACAGGAGATTGCCTTTCACAAGAACCGCATCCGCCAAACCCCAGAGGATGGCCTCAGCCAAGCGGGCCTAGCCAGTACCTACCTAAAACTGGCTAGAGCCACTGGCGATGCTAACTGGTATCTCCTGGCTGAACAAGCGGCTGAACAGTCTTTACAAAAACTGCCGTTTAATAATCAAGGTGCCCAGCTCGTCCAAGCTAAAGTTGCTGAAGCTCGCCATGACTTTGACCAGGCGATTCTCTTAGCCAATCAGGTGCTGGAAACTCAGCCCTATGCCGAAGCTGCCCAGTCTATTCTGGTGACGGCGTATTTGGGGAAGGGGGATGTAAAAGAGGCGGGTGCGATCGCAAACACCTTAGTCCAACGAATTCCCACCCTAGGCTCCCTGACCCTGCGCGCTCTGGTCCATGCCGCCCAGGGTGAAGATACCGCCGCTATCCAGGATTTCGCAGCCGCCCTCAACGCCGAAGAACCCCAAGAAGCTGGCAGTTCCGCCTGGACTCGCACCCTGATGGGGCGTTTCTACGCTAGCCGAGGTGATAGTCAAACCGCCCGACAGCTCTATCGAGACGCCCTGGAAATCTTGCCTCGATATCCCCTGGCCCTAGTCCACATGGCCCACCTCGATACGCGCCAGGGTAATTATCGAGCCGCCAAAAAGCGTTACTCCCAGGTATTTACCTCCCAGGATTATCCCAACGTGTGGGACCATGTAGCGCTGCAGGGCATGGCCCAGATCGCTGATCTTCAGGGCAACTCAACAGAAGCTCAGAAACTTTGGCAACAGGCCGAAGCGCAGTTTAGACAACATCAGGATCTAGAGACCTTTGGCCATCGCCGGGCGCTAGCTCAGCTGTTACTCGCCCGAGGAGATAGCGCCGATCTGCCTGAAGCCCTGGCGCTGATGGAAGCTGACCTAACGGTTCGCCAGGATGCTGAAACCTTAGACACCCACGCCTGGACACTGATGCGGTTGGGGCGTTGGCAAGAGGCCAAAGCAAGCCTGCAAACAGCGATGGAGCAGGGCACTCGCAATGCTGTGATCTTTTATCGGGCTGGTCTGATCGAACAACAGCTGGGTAATGAATCAGCCGCTAGCCGGTACTTTGAAGCAGCCCAGACAGTTGATCCCACCTTTGGTCAACGGGATCGGCAGATGTGGGGGCTGGAGCGCCACCGGAAGTTTTAGCTTTATTTAGGAGAACTCGATGAGACATTTTGTTCGTTTTTTACAAGTAGGCTTTTTTGGATTGCTTGCTAGTCTGTGGATTGGAAATGTTGCGATCGCACCCGCCGCTGCCCACTGGGCCGATTTAGCCGTAGCCGATATCATCGTATCTGACGCAGAGGCCCAAATCACCCTGACGGTGCCTACCGCACTGCTAGCGGATGCCGATGATAATGGCGATAACATCTTGTCCCAGGCAGAATTTGACCAACACTATTCACAACTAGAACAACAATTGGGTCGTAGTATCGTCTTAACTAACCAGACCGATGCACCAGGCAGCTTTACCGTTGCCCTAGCCGCCCAGCTCAAACAGACCCACAGCACGTTTTTACTGCAGTATCAGTGGCCCGTTCCCCTGCAACAGCTTTCCATCCGTTACAGCTTATTTTCTTCGGGGCTGGACCAATGCCTAGCCACCATTACCCAGGGAAATCGCACCCGTAATATTGTCTTTACCCCTGAAAACAACACTGTCAAAATAGCCGGCTCTCTTCCCTGGCAACAACAGTTCCTCAGCTTTCTCAAGCTGGGTGTAGAGCACATTTTTACCGGCTATGACCACATCTTATTTTTAGTTGCCCTACTGTTGCCTGGGGGAAATCTACCCCAGCTGCTTAAAATTGTTACCGCGTTTACTATCGCCCATTCCCTCACCCTTACCCTGGCCGCCCTCAATATTGTCACCCTGCCAACTGCCTTGGTAGAAAGCGTCATTGCCCTATCCATTGTCTATGTCGCTGCCGAAAATCTGTGGCGAAAACAGATCGGCCACCGTCCCTGGCTCACCTTTGGGTTTGGACTGATCCATGGTTTAGGATTTGCCAATATTCTGAGGGAGCTAACCCAGAGTCAGGGAAACTTACTACTGTCTTTAGCCAGCTTTAACCTAGGTGTAGAACTCGGGCAGATTGGGATTGTATTGCTAGTCTTCTATGGACTACGGTTTTTACAGAAACGTCGCGGGGAGCTAGCACTGCGCTATGGCATCTCAGCGCTGATGATTTTAATGGGCAGTGTGTGGTTTGCCGAAAGAGCCCTGGCCGCCTGGCTATGAGCAACAGCTTAGGGATCTGCAAAAAAATCCCCGGAGTAGAGTGGGGAAGGGTTAAAGGGAAAGGGGAAAGGAGCTATTGACGGGTACCTTATTTATCAGCAAGTCCCTTGCTGGTTCAAAATACCAGCGCATCCACCTCAATTTCGATTAGCATATCTGGATTGATCAGCGCGCTCACCTCGACCATGGCCGTCGCTGGTGGATAGGCTCCCATGGCTTCCTGGTGGGCTTGGCCATACTCTTCCCAACGACTAATATCCGTCACATACATGCGCGTCCGGACAATATTTGACAGGTCTGCCCCCATGGCGCGCAGTGTTTCTCGAATAATCTGAAAACATCGCTTTGCCTGGGCATAGCCGTCACCGGGGGCAAAAGTGTTGCCTTCATCATCCACGGGCGCAGTTCCTGAAATAAAAATCTGGTTGCCCGCTCGGATCGCACGACAGTAGCCTACTTTTGGCTCCCAGAGAGTCCCAGTAAAATGGCGAGAAATAGGAGGATTATCCATAGTTGTTATTGGGAATATTGCTGATTTGCCGTTGCAATAACATCCAAATAGGCCTTCACCGCAGCCTCCAGCCCCATTATCAACGCATCCGCCGTCAGCGCATGGCCAATGGACACCTCCAAAATATTAGGAATGCGCAAAAACTGAGGCAGGTTTTCTAAATTTAAATCGTGACCAGCATTCACCCCTAGGCCACATTCTTTAGCCACCTTTGCCGCCACCGCATAGCTCGTATGCTGAGTCTCCAGCTGTTCTGGCGTCCCCTCTCTAAAGGCCGTTGCATAGGGCTCGGTGTACAGTTCAATGCGAGTCTCTGCCGATGGTGTCATCACCCCCAGGGTGTTAATCAAGCGAATTTGCTCTGGATCGGGATCCATAAACAAACTTACCCGTGCCCCTAAGCTTTGGATTTCCTTAATAATTGGCACCAGTGTGTCGCCGTCCTTAGCCATGTTCCAACCATGGTCGGAGGTAAACTGACTCGGATCGTCGGGGACTAGGGTTACCTGATTTGGTTTCACCTGCCGCACAATCTCCATAAATCCTGCCTCGAGCGGATTACCCTCAATATTAAACTCAATGGCAGGATGGTCCTTTAACAGCTCGGCTAGGTCGTATACATCGTGACGGCGAATATGGCGTTCGTCGGGACGCGGGTGAACCGTCAGACCATAGGCCCCTGCTTTGATACAGGTTTCACCCGCTTGGACAACACTGGGAATCCCGATCGTCCGAGCATTACGAATCAGGGCAATTTTGTTCAGGTTAACGCTGAGGGCAGTCATAAATCTGGATAGGTAGCCGAGCAGGGCTATTGATTGTACAACATACAAGCATGCCGCAAAAACGTCCCACAGGCAGCCCCAAACTGTTCATACGATACGCTCAAACCAATAAAAATTAGGTACTGTAGAAGTCATCAGGGCTGATAAAACCATGGGACTCCATCAAGTATGTTGTCTACTGTCAGAGTCACTATCCAAAACAGGTTCATGTGAAAAACTGGGACATTCACAGCTATGTACGACTTGACACGGTTTAACCTGCAAAATGCCACCGATATTGGTGCCGCTTTGCGCCACCTGGGTCAGGGGGCCGACACCATTGAAACCGTCGCCCAACGATCTGTACGTTATTTCTACGACAACTTGATTGATCCACATACAGGGCAATCGGCCTGTGCATTAGCTCGTTTTTTCAAAACCCACGCCTACGGCAATCTGCCCCCAGACCTGCAGGCTCAGGCGATGAAATCCCTAGGCCGAGTGGATGCATTGGACCCTGAAGTCAAATGTTTAACCTTGCTGGGCACCGTGGGCGATCAGCTAGCTTGGAACGCTCGACGGGCCTCCCAAGGACACCAGGTCATTCCTTTAACAAGTGCCAGGGGCGTCAAAAAAATCCCCATGATGTCCCAGATGATCCAAAGTTTTGGGTTAGAAATCAACAGCGTAGTGGCGCCTAAGCCCACACTTCTCATGGAGCTAGAACGTAAAACCTACAACGTTTTTTTTATTCCCAAAGCAGCTGGTAGCGAATATATTCCTAGCCAACGTGACTTTGTTAATACATTTGCCATTAAGTCGGTGCTTGGCTTTGGCGGCATGCTACCCTCAGGCAATCTGTTCACGATTATTCTCTTTACCAAGGTTGCTGTTCCAGACACCACAGCCCAACTCTTTAAGAGTTTGCCACTCAATATCAAAATGGCCATTATTCCCTTTAGTACACACCAGATCTTCTGTCCCCAACAGCCCGTTGCATCGTCTGATACGTAGTTTGTTCACGTTTGTTCAACATTTTGTTCAATATAGTTACTGCTCCCATCACAACCTACGATTACGATGAAGCGTTCGGATGTATCTTCTAACAAGGAAGAGATTCTAAAGTTAAAGGATCAGGTGGCCACATTAGAAGAACTGCTGCAGGTTTATGAGCAAACGGCAACCGAGCAGGAACAACGCCTCCAGGAAACATTGCAGTCACTGCAGGAACGGGCACAGCAGTTGACCCATGCCCAGGACACCTTGGAAACCCTAGAAGCGATCTTAGAAAGCATGGGAGATGCAGTTGTTGTTACCGATAAGAATGGTCAGCAATTATTTAGTAATCCTGCTGCCCAAGTTATGTTCCAAGGACAAGAGCATAATCTTTTGTTTGATCACTGGTCACAAACCTATAAAGTTTGTGATGCGGACGGATTGGACTATCCCAATCAGACCCAATTACCCCTGTTTAGGGCTATTCAGGGAGAGTCGCTAGATGCGGTTGAACTATTACTCATCGACCAAAGGACAGACAATCGCCAATGGCTCAGTGTGAATGCGCGTCCTCTACATGCTGGAGAAGAGGTGATTGGGGGTGTGGCGGTATTTCGCGATATTACAAAACAAAAACAGGTAGAGCAGGCCCTAAAAGCTTCCAATCAAGAGGCTCAAAAGCAGACTCAGCTACTAGAACAAACACTGCAGCAGCTACGCCAAACCCAGACTCAGCTGATCCACGAGGAAAAAATGGCTAGTCTGGGTAAGACGGTGGCCGGAATTGCCCATGAAATCAACAATCCAGTTAGCTTTATCCAGGGTAATCTCAGCCATGCACAACAGGCATTTCAAGACTTAATGGCGCTCGTACGCAAATTTCAGGTAGCTTATCCCAATCCGCCCGCTGAGATCGCAGCTGACATGGCGGCCATGGATGTTAACTTTTTGGAAAAAGATATTCCTAAACTCCTAGAATCGATGCAGGTGGGGACAACCCGAATCGACGCCATTGTCCAATCCCTGCGCACCTTTTCTCGTCTAGACGAGGCCAGCTTTAAAGCGGTCGATATCCACGCAGGAATTGATAGCACCCTGGCCATACTGCAGTCTCGACTACAGGCACAGCCCTATAGACCGGCGATTACCCTGATCAAACAATATGGCAGCCTGCCGCTGGTAGAATGCTACGCCAGCGAACTTAATCAGGCCTTTAACCACCTGCTATCCAATGCCATTGATGCCGTGGACGACGGCATCAGCAATCCCACAATTATGATTGCCACCGAAGTACAGTCTCAAACCGTGGAGATTTGCATTACGGACAATGGTATTGGTATTCCTCGTCACATTCAGCCTCGTATTTTTGACCCCTTCTTTACCACCAAAGCTGTGGGTGAAGGAACCGGTCTAGGGCTGGCCATTTGCCACCAAATCATTGTCAACAGCCATAAAGGCCGACTAACCTTTTATTCCCAAGAACATCAGGGTAGCCAGTTTGTGATTACATTACCGATCAAATAGATAGCAACAAATTTTCAGCCATTAGAATACGGAATAGCATCCTACCGCTCAAACCTATGCAAACCATTTCAGACTCATCCACAGCTAAAGAGATACAGACCGCACAGTGGGCCTTAAACCCCATCGGGTACATGGAAACAAATCAGCGCCGCTATGGCGATTTTTTTGGTGCCCGGATTTCTCCCACTACGAACGATGCCATTGTATTTGTCAACCACCCCAAGGCATTGCAACACATTCTCACTCACGATGCTACACCCGAGATGACGGCACCGGGAGAAGCCAATCGGATTGTTGAACCTCTGTTGGGTAGTCGCTCATTAATTTTGCTCAGCGGGGCCAATCACCGCCGCCATCGCAAGTTGGTCATGCCCCCGTTTCACGGCGAGCGGCTCAAGGTCTACAGCGAGTTAATTTGTGACATTACTAAAGAAGTTGCTGCCAGTTGGAAACCGGAACAGCCCTTTTCCACCCGCATGGCGATGCAGAAGATTACCATGCGGATCATTTTGCGGGCAGTGTTTGGTCTAGATAAGGGAGAACGTTACGAGCAGCTACAGCAGAAATTAGCGCAGCGGTTGGATATGGTAGCGAGTCCGCTGGCCTCTTTGCTGATCTTTTTCCCGATGCTGAAAAAAGATTTGGGTAGCTGGAGCCCTGGACATCGGGTCCAGCAGGTTGCGGATGCGTGCGATCGCTTAATTTATGACGAAATTCGGGAACGGCGGGGGCAGGATATTAGCGATCGCACCGACGTGCTTTCCTTATTGCTGGCCGCTCGGGATGAGCAGGGCGAAGGGTTAGATGATATCTCCCTACGCGATGAGCTGATGACACTGCTGGTGGCCGGGCATGAAACCACGGCTACAGCGGTCACCTGGGCCTTGTACTGGATTCACTCACAGCCAGATGTGTACCGGCGGCTGATGGCTGAACTGGATAGCTGTAAAGGTGCCGATCCCCTGGAGATGACGCGGCTACCCTATCTAAATGCCGTATGCAATGAAACCCTGCGGATTTATCCGGTGGCCATGCTCACATTTCCCCGTCGGGCAGAAAAATCGATGGATCTGCATGGATATCACATCGAAGCTGGCACCCTGCTGATAGGGTGTATTTATCTGATTCACCATCATCCAGATTTTTATAAACAGTCCAAACAATTTAACCCCGACCGTTTTTTAGAGAACACATACTCGCCCTACGAATTTATTCCCTTTGGCGGCGGTGTTCGACGCTGTGTGGGTGCGGCCCTGGCCCAGATGGAAATGAAGCTGATCCTGAGTACGCTGCTGACAACAACGTCTTTGAAGCTGGCCAACAAAAAGCCGGTGAAGCCGCAACGTCGTGGGGTTACCCTGGGGGCCAGTCCGGTGATGCTACAGCGTCAGTAATGCCACCTCACAACAACAGCTCTCCCCGTAATACAGTCACAGCCTGACCGCTGATGTAAATTCGCTCCGGTGTACACTCCACATGCAGCTCTCCGCCGCGAGCGGAGGCCTGATAGGCCAGCATTTTGTCTTTGCCTAGTTTGGCTTGCCAGTAGGGGGCCAGAGAACAGTGGGAAGATCCGGTCACCGGATCTTCGGGGATGCCCATGGCGGGGACAAAATAGCGGGAGACAAAATCGTAGGGAGACTCGCCTGCGCTGGTGACGATGACACCCTGGTAGGGGAGCTTGGCCATTTTCTTTAAATCTGGGGTGAGGTTGGTGACGGCTTGGTGCGATCGCAACTCCACCAAATAGTTCACATCATTACGCGACCCGTGAACAATATCCGCATGGTTCATTGCCGCCACCATGGCCGCAGAAATGGGCGCATCGTGTACCGGCTGCGCTGGAAAGTCCAGCTGGATTAGCTCACCTTTGCACGTGGCCAACAGTTCTCCACTTTTGGTTTGAAACCGGGCGGTGACATCAGCGGCGAGATGGCCCTCGGTCCAGAGTACGTGGGCGCTGGCCAGGGTAGCATGGCCACACAGGTCGATTTCAGCGGCATGTGTAAACCAGCGCAGACTGTAGTTGCCCTCGCCCTCTAGCGGATAGAGAAACGCCGTTTCCGATAGATTCATCTCCGCCGCGATTTGCTGCATCAGCGTTTCATCCAGCGGTGCTTCGCCGACGCACACCGCTGCCGGGTTACCTGCGAATGGCTTATCGGTAAACGCATCCACTTGAATGACGGGCTGTCTGATGCGAGTATCAGCGGCTTCGGAATCTGAGCGTTTCATTGGGATTAACCGTATGCATTCACTCAGAATTTTGGCATGGATAGCAGCGTTATCAAAAAATGGCACTTGCCCCTGCGGTGAATAGCCGCTAGAATCACCGCAAAAAGTGCGGTGATTATCGGACATGCAATTATGACCTGGATATATGAGCATCCAAACTGGCCCCACTTTACCTGGGATAGCTCGGTGTTATCTGCGAAGCTAGCGGACCTTCGCTATCGCCAGGGGTTGTTGTTGGGGCGAATGGCCTCTTTAGGGTTTGATTTACAGCAGGAGGCTAGCCTGAGCGTTTTAACAAATGAAGTGGTCAAGTCTTCAGCGATTGAAGGCGCTGTACTGGATCCAGATACAGTGCGATCGTCCATTGCCCAGCGATTGGGCATTGATATTGGTGGTTTGATGCCGACCAGTCGCGACGTGGAGGGCATCGTTGAGATGATGTTGGATGCGACGCAGAACTATGGCACTCCCTTAACACCGGATCGTTTGTTTGGCTGGCATGCTGCACTGTTTCCGACGGGATGGAGTGGGATGCATCAGATCACTGTGGGAAGCTGGCGACCAGAATCGGCGGGCGCGATGCAGATTATCTCAGGGCCGATTAGCCGTGAAACGGTTCATTTTGAGGCTCCTGCTGCGGCCAGGGTTGAATCGGAAATGGCAATGTTTCTGACCTGGTTTGATAGTGAGCAGTCGGTGGATCCCATATTGAAAGCGGGTCTGGCCCATCTGTGGTTTGTGACGATTCATCCGTTTGAGGATGGGAATGGTCGCATTGCTCGTGCGATCGCTGATATGGCTCTGGCGCGAGCGGATAATCTCGGTGAGCGTTTCTACAGCATGTCTGCTCAGATTGAGCTGGAGCGAAAAGAATACTACACTCAGCTGGAACGGCAACAGCGTGGCACGGTTGATGTGACTACCTGGCTGGATTGGTTTTTGGATTGTTTGGGTCGGGCTCTTGCTAGTGCCGATGAAACACTGGCAAACGTTCTTTATAAGGCGAAGCTTTGGGACTACGTGAACCAGCAGTCTGTGAATGAGCGACAGCGTCTGATTCTGAATCGGATGCTGGACAATTTTAAGGGCTACATGACTACTTCGAAGTATGCCAAGTTGGCCAAGTGTTCAGCGGATACGGCGTTGCGGGATATTCAAGATTTTGTATCGCGGGACATTTTCATCCAAAATCCTGGCGGTGGACGCAGCACGAGTTATCGCCTTGCAACTAATGAGGAGCTTTCCAATAGATCAATCAGATTTTAGCAAAAGGCTGGAATTACCTCGAATAAAACAGCATCATTACAGGATGGTGAATAAACAATCTCAGGCTTGAAACGAGAAGGATGATTACACTGAACTTTTTTACTTAATCACCCGTACAACAGCAATGATTTGGCTGACAGAGTTTTATCCAGGCTATTCATAAATTAAGGTGGAATGGTTCTATCTAAATAATCCGTTCAAATTACTACCAAATGGAAATTTTCGAGTAAGATAGTCAGTCCAAATCTGATTTTTCATTAAGGCTGAACTCAATGAGTAACGGCATTACTCCAAATGAACTTGCCCAACACTTAGAAACAGCAAAACGGATTTTAAAGAGAATTGAGGCTTGGTGGCCTGTCGCAGAACAAGTAAGAGGAGGAGTTGGGAAGATTCCTGCTGTAGCTACCCTAATTCTTCCAAAAACTGTATGGAATGATTTGTCGAAAGAAAAACAGGTCAGCCTTACGTTTTATGCGGAGAATATGATTGGTGATATTCGAAATCATCCTGAAAAATATTTAACACTCCCATCCTCTGCACCCATTTATCAGTCGATGCTTGCCAACTATCGAAATATTAGTGATGGTTTCTGGGCAGTTGTTACTGGAAGATTCATAAACGAAGATTCAAAGAAGTTGATGGTTGATAGTAGCCTTGTTAAGGGTGATGCTTTTTGGGATTATGAGCAAGATAAATTCGGAGTTAGAGCCTCCTCTGT
>NZ_JADEXP010000631.1 GCF_015207065.1 Leptolyngbya cf. ectocarpi LEGE 11479
CAGTGAAGTCAATACCGAAGACAACGGGTTTGCCTGGGCAGCCCTAATTGGTTCTGCACTCTTGTTAGGAGGCCTCTGGTGGTTAAGTTAGTGCGATTACTCATCGTCTTGGTCCTTGCCCTGGGCCTAAGCGGCTGTGTCGATTATCAGCTCGGCATCCAGTTCGATAGCCAAACCCACGGTGTCCTGCTCCAAACCCTGCACCTAGATGAGCAATTTGTTGCCCTCAATAGCGAGGCTCGGCAGCAGTGGCTCCAGGTCTTTATCGAAGAGGCTAAGACATTTTCAGGTCAGGTTAAGTCTCTAGACGATGGCACCCTCCAGGTACGGATTGACTTTAATAACGGCGCTGACCTAGTGCAAAAATTTAATCAGCTCTTTGCCGAGGACGGTTTGATCACCCAGGTGCCGGGTGAGCAGCCGTTACTGGCTCACTTGGACCTCACCCAGCAGAACTGGGGGATCGCGCTGCTAAATCATCTCCATGCTGATATTGATCTCAGTCCGCTCAGGGCCGACAGTGCCATAGGCGATGGCGGTGCCCTGGACCGCTGGCGCACATTGGATCTAAGTTTTCAGATTGACGCCCTGGTGGCAGAAACCAATCGGTGGCCCCTGGTACCCGGCCAGCTAAATACGATTGATACGATGTTTTGGATCCCTAGCCCCATTGGAATTGGGGCGGTAGTGATTGCCTTGCTGTGCGCTGGCGGCTATGGGGTGCGCCATGGATTAAGCCGGTTGTGAGGTGGGCGGGGTGGACAAAGTTTACTCTACGTTTAAACTCATTTAATAAATAAAAAACTTCGGTCAATCCCAACATTCCTGTAGTAGCCTGAAGCTGTCTCAATACTATTTAGAGGTGACTATTATGCGGCAGGTTAACTTTGTCGTCATCTTTGTCATTTGCTTAGCCCTCGTCCTGTTTGGCATTGAGAATACGGCCCCTGCCACTATTCACATTGTGCGTGGGTTCGATATTGAAGCGCCGCTGTGTATCGAGCTGATGATTTCCCTCGGGGTGGGCGCTGTCCTAGCTTGGGTATTTAGCGTTTGGGTGCAGCTGCAGGGCTACTTCAATGTCAACCCTCAGGTTCAACAGCGAGAAATGCGCATTCAGCAACTGGAAGAAGATGTGGAACGTTATCGAGTGGAGCTAGAAGATCTACAGCCGATGCTGCCTGGCACAGCGGCTAAGGGTACAGAAACAGAAGAGGCTGTGGCTTAGCCAGTTTTTTAAATTTTTGTTTCTTCTAGGCTATAGTGCATTTGTTCACGCTATATATAGCGTGAACAAGTCCCGCATCAGGGTGTGTCCATGGCAAATTCCTTAGCTCAACGTGCGATCGCATTTCTCATTGACC
>NZ_JADEXP010000108.1 GCF_015207065.1 Leptolyngbya cf. ectocarpi LEGE 11479
ACCAAGTCTGATGAAATTGGAGCATTCCCTCATGAAACGAGCTGTTTAACCGTCTTTTTCCTTGTCATTGAGCGAGACCATGCTAAACATGACCGCAAATCTGTGGCGAAAAATTCATGACACTAACGGTTAGGTGTTACTAAATCTGAGGATGCTGTCAGTCGTTTCTGAGGATGCCGTTACTGGAGTTTTCGCTAACGAGATCGCACCCCCAAAAGTTACCAATAATCACTAACCGATAGCTCGCGTCACCTCTAAAACAGGCAACAGTCCCCATCAAGAACGAAACCCAACGGACTCACTCTATTGGGTTTCGTTCTGCAGCTAAACCTACAACCGCCTCACCACGATGCTCATTTGTTCTCCCTGGTCGGAGCGAATCACCAGATTGCCCTCGGGAATTTCGATCAGCGGGCTCCACTGATTCACTTCAACGTAGTTCAAGTTGTGCAGCAGATGTCGGGTTTGGTGAATGCCGCCGGGGCTGCCCAGCAGAATGACGCGGACGATTTCGCCCGGTGGCTGGGCAAACGACAGGTCGAGCGGTAAATCAGGCGGATCGGTTAGCAGACGGTGGTTAGGACTCGTCTGCGGCGCATGTCGATCAATCATAGGGAGGCTCCTTGGGTTATTTGGTGAACCGCCGCGCTGCCAGGAAACGATGTCCCGGCAGCGCTTGGCGGGTTTAGGAAACCTCCCAAAAAGATAGCCACCCCAGAAATGCAACCGGGGTGGCGTACCATAGGATAGCCGAACCGGGCTGCGTATATCAGCCGGGGGACGTTAGCCGGGCAGGGGTGCTCGAACACCGCTGTCTGGCGTCAGGCCAAATTTTTGGGAGCAATAGCGTTGCCGCTATTAACATTTCACAGTATGGCGGTAGCGGAGGAATGTCAATATAGCTCGCTCAGATGACGGTCTTCGTTCGAAATACAAGATCTGCTGAGAAAAGTAGGCTGTTTAAAAAATCTCGTTATTTACCTACAAGTCCCTAGGCACGACGAAACAACAATAAGCACCAAGCAGGTATCAAAGGTAGAATGAGATATAACAAATACTGTAAGAACGACACAATATCGCTAGGTCTAACTAAAATAATCTCTTCCAATAGGGGTAGCGCGAATGACAGCATCATCAGGCTAAATAGTCCAACGATGAGTCTTCCGCGTTTAAATTTTATCCATCGCAACCGGGTTGCAAGACCGATGAGCAAGGCTTCTACCGCAACAACTATCTGGATATAAGCTGCACCTATCGCTAATCCTAGCATCCAATTCTCAATCGGCCTCACCTGATCTGGATTGAGTGTTCCATACCACCAATCGTGCCACCAGGCTGTGAACCCTATCAAGATCAGCAACCCCAACAAGCTGATTAGCCCAAGAATTATGGTTCGTAGTAGCTTGGAAAGAGACATGACACAGTAGAGAATTAGAAGATTGAGTGGTCGAGGCCACCAGGGCACACCCGTTTCCAACTATTACATAGTTTAAATTGTCCATTCTGGTCAGAATCAACCGCCGGGCAGTTCCTGAATTGCCACAGGTTTGGATTTACAAAATTGTGCTGCCCTTACAATAAATCAACCTATGTCGTTGTAAGGATGTCGCATCATGAAACGATTTTTGACCTGGAGTGCGATCGCACTGCCGCCTGCCCTGCTTGTTCTCCTATCCCTAAAACCCCTAGAGATTAACTCAATTCGTTTGGTTGGCTGCTTGGCTGCTGTATTCCTGGCGGTGGCGCTGATGGTAATTTCTGGGCTCCGGTCTCAACGTTTTCGACGACAGGTGGCGTTATCCTTTGTCCTGGTAGCCTCCATCACTGTATTTAACTGGCCGCTGAGAGTAGCCTATGGGTTCTCTCGTCCTGCCTTTGACCAAGTCACGCAACAGGTGATGGCAGGAGACACCATAGAAACGCCCCGACGCATCGGCTGGTTCCGGATTGAGCGGGTTGAGGCTCCCGGCCCTGCTGCCAATGGCATTGATAATCATGGACTGCGCCTGTGGACCGGCATTCACCCCAATGGCAATACCGGCTTTGTAAAAGCGAGCCCCGATAATCTGCGGTTCAATCTATGGAGTCACTTTAAGTTAGATGAAACCTGGCAGTTTATCGCTGAAGACTAGATGAAATCATCCCGGGGATCAGCAACGCCAGCTGTTCTACTTATTTAGCTGGAACCGCCTTATCAACGCCATCCGAGGAGCAGTTTTGAACACCACGTCCTCTCAGAAAACCAGCAATGACAGTTTCGGTCTCCCCCTGCAATTCAGGGTCAAGATAGTAGTTGCATAGATCAGAAATATGTAGCTTCTCAAGCAATTTTTGTTGTTGTTCGCTACTGAGTTGTTCAAGGGATGACAAGCTTGGTGACATGCACCCATAGGCAGAAAAGCAAAGCAACGATATACAGGTACCCAATAAGAGTTTATTCATAGTTTTAGAAGAAAAATACTCGACATCAGCTGGCACTTTATATTGAGGGCAGCGGTAGATGCATCCGAATCTTAATCTGTAAGCACATGGAACATGGAACAGTATGCAAACAGCATCCCCATCAATATAGCTCCCGACCGTGTAATCGTCAGAAATAAGGCCTGATGGACGTTCGGCGAAACCATGTAAGTATGAACCGCAACGCAAATCGGGACAATGAAGATTAATGCTCCAGCCAGGAGCTTCCATTTAACGGGTAAGGTGCCTTGATGAAGCCTTGGTACACGACGACTAAGTTCGATGGCTGCAAGCAATGCCAATAGAGGTAATCCAATAAACGTACTGCCATGCTGCAAGGCGTTATAGCCGGGTACATGCAACCCACCCATTTCGATAGAAGAATTCAGCATGGGAATTAATTGGGTCCCCCATCGGCCTTTGTGGGTAAATGCATCCCATATTTGATGCGTACCTGCCCCCACTAAGATGGCCAATGCAACGCCGATAAGCTGGCTGCCCAAGAGTGTTTGCTTAAGAATATTTGGCTTGGATGGCAGCCGAGATGCGAACCACACCGGCAAGAGGGCAATCATTGGCTTGCGCAGCACAAGTTCAAACAGGAAGAATCCGCCCATGCCAAGGGGCAAACATATGGAGAATAGCCCCAAAAGGGAGTGGGCTTGGGCGTAATTAACAATTGGGAAAAACAGCGGCAGGTCAGGAATCATGGCCCCAATTGCAAATGCAGAAAAGGGGGCGACACGTCGCAATGGCCAAAACGGCAGAACGGCTACAATATGTGTTGGAGTAAATGGCATGGATAACAATAAGGAAAGATTTTCTCCTAGCGGAGTAGATACATCATGAACGTCTTAATCGTTACGCTGGGCTCTCGCGGTGATGTGCAACCCTGCGTTGCTTTGGGTAAAGGACTCAAGACCGCTGGACACGAAGTTACCGTTTGCACAAGTACTCTTTTTCAATCGTTTATTACTGAGCAGGGTTTACACTACGGCCCCATGAATAATCAGCTGATGCAGCTGATGGACTCAGATATGGGGTGCGATGCAATGGAGAATACCCACAATCTGTGGGGAACCATTCGCACCACCATAAAACTGTTCTCCCAGGTAAAGGTCATGTATCGCCAGACCCTGCAGGATATCTGGCAAACCACACAAACGGTTGACCCCGATGTGTTGATTTTGGCATCTAAAGTCGCGTTTATGGCTGAATCCATTGCCGATAAACAAAAGATTCCCCTGGTTATCGCCCTACCGTTCCCTCAGTTTGTTCCCACAGATCAATCCCCGGCGATGGGTTTTCCAGATTGGCCGTTGGGCCGCTGGTATAACCGACTCACCTATTGGATTGTGCATACAGCCATTGGGTTATATGGGGGCATCCCTAATGAATTTCGCCGTAAGGTTTTGCAGCTACCGCCCAAGCCTAAAAAGATGGACCTGTTGCACCGGGCGGATGGCAACCCTATTCCTGTGCTCCATTGCTATAGCCAGCAGGTTGTTCCCCGTCCTACAGACTGGCCAGAGTCTGCCCATGTCAATGGCTATTGGTTCTTGGACCAACAAGATAACTGGCAGCCTCCGGATGACTTGCAAGCATTTTTAGATGCGGGGTCACCTCCCATTTATATTGGCTTTGGCAGCATTTCTGGCCGCCAACCCCAGCGACTGGCTAAGGTTGTTATTGAGGCATTACAGGCTACTCATCAACGAGGTATTCTGGCAACGGGCTGGGGCGGTCTCCAGGCAGGCGACTTACCCAAAACAGTTTTCCAGCTGGATCAGGCTCCCCACGACTGGCTGTTTCCAAACGTGTCAGCCGTCATCCACCATGGCGGTGCAGGCACCACTGCAGCAGGGTTACGGGCCGGATGTCCCACGCTGATTTGTCCTTTCTTTGGCGATCAGCCGTTTTGGGGCAAACGGATTTACACGCTAGGTGTGGGGCCAAAGCCGATTCCGCAAAAGCGGCTGACGACCGACAAGCTAGCTGCAGCCATGCATGAGCTTGTTGAGAACGAAACCATGCGCCGTAATGCTGAAACATTAGGTGAGAAAATTCGGGCTGAAGATGGTGTGGGAAATGCGATCACAATCCTAGAAACCACATTCTCTGCTCAATTAGCAGGTCGTTAAACGATACCTATCCAAGTGTTCAATGCTATGAAGCCTTATTCAATTGATTTACGATAAACCCATTTTTTATCTTAAACCTGCTGATGAAGCAATCAGTTCCCACACATATGAGAAAAGGAATGTATATGAGAACTTTAAAGAGCTATCTTAGAGGAAAACTTGCTGTCCAATTCACTGCTCTAAAAGATTAGAAGAAAAGCACTCATTTGTTCAGAAAGATTGTCCCATAGCTGTTTACGGACAACAAGGCTGGAAATTGTTGCGACTTTGGCCTGTTCCCAAGCTTGGGTATCATCCTTACAAATGCGGCTGAGCAGCTCTAACCCCATGGGGATATGCCGTTCTTCATCCACACAAAGATGGCGCTGACAGTAAGCCTGTAAAAGCTGACAGGACAATGGGTTAGACATTTCTACCGATTGTAGCTGTTTAAGAATCTGGGTAAATAGAGGGCCAACGATAGCCTCTCGGGCCAACAAAAAAGCAGCAGCCACAGCGGGTGTTGAGCCCTGACAAATAGTCCACGTGTGTAGCACAAATTCTCGGACAGTTGGGGACACAGGGCTCCCAGGAATATCAAGGCTCAAACGGAGAGCGGTCTCCAGAGGTTCGCCGTTTTGTAACCGATTCATCAGTGAACAAATGGCTCGAGTATCCGCCCCGATCTCCTCCATGGCAGCTATATAAAATTGCACATGGCTCATGTATTGTCCTGGCGCGATCTCTTCACTCTCCTCATCTAGAATAATTTCATTGATTAGGCGAGTTGCGATCGCATCCTCTGACGGACACCAAGGAGTCGTTACGCAGGTCAACCGCTGCTGCAGTGTCTTAAGCAGCAGCATGTTATCCCACACCGCAAAGACATGGGAACTCATAAAACATCTAATGGCCGCAAGCGTGCTCAGCTGGCCATAGAGCCGATGCTCCTGTAAGACAACCTGATGGGGCTTAATCCGCTCCAAGAGAGAATCCAGTTGAGCCTTCCCGGCGATGTGACCTGCGCTGATCATGGCCTAGCTGCGTTCCCAACGAAACTTGCGCTGATCCTCTGAAATAGGAATGTCGTTGATGCTAGCAAACCGTTTTTGCATCAGACCATTTTCGGCAAACTCCCAGTTCTCATTGCCATAGGAACGGTACCAATAGCCCGAATCATCATGCCATTCATATTCAAATCGCACCGCAATCCGATTATCCTTAAAGGCCCACAGTTCTTTTTGTAAACGATAGTCTAGCTCTTTATTCCACTTGCGAATCAAGAATTCTTTGATCGCCTCTCGTCCCGTAAAAATTTCAGACCGATTGCGCCATTCGGAATCAACGGTATAGGCCAGACAGACCTTTTCCGGGTCTCGGGTATTCCAGGCAGCCTCGGCACCCTTGATTTTGGCCATGGCGGTTTCAAGGGTAAATGGAGGAAAAGGAGGTTTACTTTCCATAGGTCAACGCTGATGGTGAGTTTGGGTGAATCTAAGCAAACAGGCGCAATACAGAACGGCTGCTAAAGGTATCCACACCGTTCGTTTGGCTAGATAAAACCTACCGTTCGTTCGGTACAGTCGTCAAGATGGAATGCCCCTACGATTCAACCCTAAAATCTTGGCGTCTCTCGAGCAATAATCACCAACCGATCGTCTGTGGCTAACACCAAACTTGTCGGCGGGTTAACCTGGGTGGTGCGTTCTCCATTCACTATGGATTCTATGGCCAACAACAACGCATCAGATTGTTGTTTGAGGTGTTGAGACAATTGCCAATAAGACTTTCCTAACCAAGCGGCGGGCACCTCTACTTCGTAAATTTGCTGACCACTCTGCACCGTTAGCAACTCAGCGAGGGCCTCCACCGAGCCTTGATTGCGGGTAGATGTGGCAATCAGATGGCTAGCGACTTCTTCTGTCACAATGACATCATCCACACCCGCTAGTTTGAGTTGCACATCGTTGCGTCGATCCAGCAGCTGAGCGCAGGTATAAATGGAGGGATTGAGTTTTTCAATGGTGAGGGCAGCTAGTACTGTGCGAGCATCTCGGTCTTGGTCAGTGCGAGGGTGGGTGGCATCCGCCAACAAAATCGCCCGCGAGGCGTGGAGAATACCAACCGTTTCGAGAATATCGATTTTAGTGTAGTCCTCAGGATAAAAGTACAGCTGGAACTGATTGAGATGTTTAAGAGACTGGGAGGGGTCTTCGGTATCCTCGGCCACAATCACCAAAGCACAGTGTTTCATGTCGTCACCAGCCAGCAGTTCCTCCACAATCAGGTGACCGCCACGATTCCAGCCACAAATGACAATATGATCTCGCAATTCATCAATTTCCAAGGCTTTGAAATCCATAAAGGTTTCTAGTTTGCGCATCATGACGGCGGAAACAACACCGGTAAAGATAGCGAAGGTGGTCAGACCACCCATCATTACCATCAAGGTAATGACCCGACCTATATCGGTTTGAGGGTCGCCGCCAATGGGCTCTCCGGCCACCAGGGATAAAAAGCTCCACCACATGGCATCGCGGAGGGTGTCAATGCTGGGATTAGTCGGTGCTTCAAACAGGTACATGGCCAGCCCGCCCGTGAGCACAATCAGACCAATCACCATAAACACACCGATCTGCATACCGAGACTGGTGGCAATGGCACTCGATAATCGTCCCAAACTGCGATTCAGTAAAATGCCCGCCCGCAGCAATCGCAAAATCCGCAATAGTCGCAGCAGTCGGAACGCCGTGATCATCGGCATCACCGCTAAAACATCGAGCCAGTAATTACGCCAGAAGCGACGTTTTTTACGGGCCACCCAGTAGCGCAGCCCCAGCTCAGCGATAAAAATACTGGTCAGCCCCCCTTGCAGATGACTCACCCAACGAATCGTCAGACCACGGGTTTCTAGAACAACCTCAGACACCACCAGCAAAACCGACAGCAAAATCAGCCCGATCAACGTAATTTCTGTCTGAGGTGCATGGAGAAAGCGGTCAATGTAATCGCGCGGAGTCCGGGAAACGCCCACAGTTATCAAGCCTGACTAGATAGGGGATAGGGGATAAGTTTTTTTTATAAAATTCAAAAATTGTATCTGCAGAGACATTCCATGGAACGCTCATACGGCCAAAAGTAGGGCCTAATTAATCGATTTTCAGCATACCTGAGGGAGTATAGACTGCGACCAGATGATTTTACAGCGATGAATCGCTATCCTTAGAGCCTAAGTACACAGTTGCTCTCTGGTGAAACTATCGCTACGGTCGCTGATTACCATTCCTTTGATTGCGCAGGTCGGGTAACAACTTAAGCCGGGAAAAGCTCTGCATGTAAAGGTTGTGCCTGATGTGCTCCTGATTGCCAATGATATTAGCGATCGCATCGCTGAACGCGAAAAATTGCGTCAGAGTGAAGAACGCTGGCAGTTAGCGCTACAGGGCAATAATGACGACATTTGGGACTGGAATATTGCCGCTGGTCAAATTTTTTATTCGGTGCGCTGGAAAAATATGCTGGGCTATGATGATAGCGAAATTGGGCATCAAAAAAGTGAGTGGGAACGCCGTCTGCATCCAGAGGATCGAGACCGTGTTTTACAGGCGACCCAGGCCCATCTAGACCGGCACACGCCTTTCTTTACAGAAGAGTATCGTCTGCGCTGTAAGGATGGTCAATATAAGTGGATTTTAGATCGCGGTCAGGCCCTGTGGGATGCCGATGGCAATCCCATTCGCATGGTTGGCTCCCATACTGATATTAGCGATCGCAAGCGTAACGAAGCCACAATTCAGGGACAAGAGCAGTTTCTGCGAAGCATTTACGATGGGGCACTGGTTCCGTGCAGTAGTCTCTATGGTCATCCTACTGCACGGAACCAGTGCCATGCCGCCAAACTGCGTCAAATCTTGATAAATCTGCTGGGCAATGCCGTCAAATTCACCCACCATGGCCACATTCATGGCTTCATCAACTACAGACGGCATCCAGTCTAGCCGATGCAGAATCCGTCTCTCAGCTAATTGACGAACTTCCATCTACCCACGCCCAGTTAGCCACAGCCCTTACTCAGTTAGTTCAAGGATTTCGCTGTGACTTAATTGCAGAATTCGCCACCTCATCCATACAACAATAGAAACCCTAGATTTAGAATGTAAAAATATACCCAGTATCTCCACTGTACTAAGGTAATTTCTTGAAAATCTGATTAACGCCCCTTGCCCTGAGTTTGATGCCCCATGCCCCTATCATTAGACACAGCCAACAATTCCGCTATCTTCGCAGATATCCTGGTCGTGGATGATGTCCCTCCAAATCTTGACTTCTTGTCTACAGTCTTGACACAGGAAGGCTACAAAGTGCGTAGTGCGATCAACGGTCAAGTCGCGATCAAAATTGCCCAAGCGGCGCAGCCAGATCTTATTCTTCTGGATATTAAAATGCCCGGTATGGATGGCTATGAAGTGTGCCGTCTACTTAAAGCCAATCCGTTAACTCAAAAAATTCCAGTCATCTTTTTAAGTGCACTAGATCAAACGGGTGACAAGGTCAAAGCATTTGGTCTAGGTGGCGTAGACTATATCCCTAAACCCTTTCAAGCAGAAGAGCTACTCGCCCGTGTCGGTAATCATCTCAAGCTACGGGCTGCCCAGTCTGAAGTCCAAAAACTCAATACAGAGCTAGAACAACGAGTTATACAGCGCACCTCTCAGCTAGAACAAGAAATTAATGAACGTCTGCGCATGCAAGAAAAGATTGTTCACATGGCCACCCATAATAGCCTGACCAATCTGCCCAATCGGGTTCTACTCGCTCAGCGATTACAGCAAGTACTCACCCAGTTATCGCTAAATCAGAACCAGGGTTTAGCCTTGCTGCTCATCAAGTTTAATAAGCTCCAGCTTGTTAAAAATTCCTTAGGACACAATGCCGTCGATCAACTCATAGTAGCAATAACCCGACGGCTAGAAACAGTTATAGAATCCGGTTCATTTCTCGCCAATTTTGGAGAAGATACCTTCGCAATTTTGAACGAGGCCAGCAATAATCAAACCCAAATTTTGAAATTTGCAGAAAAACTTCAAAAGGAGTTTAGCTATCCCTTTTACATTAACAACCACTCCGTCTATGGACAAACTGATATTGGTATTGTCTTAGCCTCTACACAATATAAACAATCTATCCATATGCTCAGAGATGCCAGCACAGCTCTATCCCAAGCCATCTCTGACGGTATGGGAAAAATTGAGATATTTAAAGCTGAGATGCATCAGCGGACCCTCTCGTTCTTTGAGGTGCAAAATGAGCTTTACAGGGCCTTACATAATCATGAGTTAACCCTTGTTTATCATCCGATTATTGCTTTAGCAGATAATTCTTTAAATGGCTTAGAAACACTTGTCCGCTGGAATCATCCTCAGAGAGGGTATCTCACCGCTGAAGAGTTTATTCCTATAGCAGAAGAGACCGAACTCATCCTTCAGCTAGACCGCTATGTGCTGCGAAATGCCTGCCATCAACTCAAGGAGTGGCAAAATCATAATTTATTGCACCCGTCCTTTAGATTACATGTCAATTTATCAGCGCAGCAGTTAGCCCAGCGAGATTTCATCGATTACCTGGATAACATATTGGCAGAAACTCAGATTGATCATCAAAATCTGGCGTTTGAGATTACTGAGTACGGTCTGATGCAGCAAACCGATGTGTTTTTGGCCACCCTAGAACAGCTCAAACGATACCAGATCACGGTTAGCATTGATGATTTTGGGACAGGTTACTCATCGCTGCACTACCTGTATAGCTTAAAAATTGAAAACTTAAAGATTGATCGTTCCTTTGTTCACCAAATGAACACCACCAAAGGTCTCAAGGTAATCCAAGCAATTATTAATCTAGCCCACGAGTTAGGTATGACTGTGACGGCTGAAGGCGTGGAAAATTCAGTCCAGTTAGCTACACTGGAGACCTTGGGATGCGAGTACATGCAGGGTTATCTCTGGGGTAAGCCCACTGATGGACCCACCATCAGCGCTCAGTTGTAATAGTCATGAGTCATGCCAATGGCTTGAGCGCTCAGAGCACAATTCAACCTTGAGGTAGATTCGCTTTATAGTTTTGTAGTGGGGTTAGTCAAGATATCCGATGTTGAGTTCATTTTTTGCCTGCCTGAGATTTAGGTTACTAGGTGCTGTAGGGATCGCCCTCTTTCCCCTGACCGTGATGACTCCGGCTCACGCTGAAGAAACCGTAGCATACTGTGATTCTCCCCTCTACGCGATCAATGTTTATCGGGACTTTACTTCAGAGACATCCGCAACATCTTTAAATATTCGTGTCTTCTGGCGGGAAAAATCTTTGATTTTTGCGGATTTACCCGCACGACGCAGTCACTTTTTTAATGAAGGCTTTACCTATACAAGCCAGTCAGAAGTATCTGATGACTACAGCACGTCTCTCTGGACGCTGTTTATTCCAGCAAATGAAGGTCAGTCCTGTTTGATATTTAGAAACGGTGAGGCTTTTGATAATGGTAATGTAACCCAGCGAGAAGTTCGATCGCTTTAGAAAACTCTCTTGAGCCAGCTGCTTTACCAACTGGTCGCAGTTTATCGTTCATCCACGGCAATACTAGTTTTCAAATTGCTTGTAGCCAATCAACGACTTCTTTTAGCGATCGCACCCCATAGTCTGCATACTCTGACCACATAAACTCACCTGCATTGTCAATGTAGACCGTCGCTGTGCTCGCCCGCTGTCCTGCCATCAGGTCAAACTTATAATCTCCCACCATCACGGCGTCTGTGGAGGCCGCTTCCCAAGTGTTTAAAAGCGCCCAAATACCATCCGGTTCCGGCTTAGGGGCATGGCAATCACGACTGAGCACGAGTGTGGGCTCAAAAAAATCCATCAAACCACAGGCATTGAGGGTTTCATGGGCAATATCCTTGCCGTTACGAGTCAGGATACCAATGTGTTTCCCCTGATTGCGCAGCAGTGCTAACAGCTCGTGGGCACCTGGCTGGGCAGTGGCTTTACTGGCAATGTCTAACTCTATCTCTCGCAGCTGTTTATGTTTCACTGCTGCCATATCTGGCGGCAGCCTGCGCAAGGATTCTAAAATTGGCGAACCCACAGGCAGCTCTAACGCTGCTCGGATGGCGTCAAAATCATGGATGCCCAGGGTCAACGTGCCATCCATATCAAATACCCAGCAGGTGCGATTAGCTAGATTATCGTTTCCAGTTAGCTGCATGCTCCACTCCTGTTTGGCCTCTGTCGGTCAGTCTAAAAGCCGAACATAGCCCCAGCGTCCACTTTCCAGTCGCCTCTCTAAGACTGGGCTAGCCGTCCCATCATATCCTCCCACATAGTCCACCCAGATACCGCCATAGTTCACCTGGGCATAGCCCTGGGTCATCGATTGGATGTCTGAGAATTTGGGCGGAACAACCAGGGTTCCTTGGCGATTAATAAAACCAATGGTTTGTCCCACCTGAAGGCTAGCAAATCCATTGACAAACTTGCCTAGCGTTAGGGGCTGGTCGCCAAATGTCTCTAAAAAGCGCTGAGGTAAAATCACCCATTGGCCATCGCGGTTGATATAGCCATTGTCGTAACTATTGATGCGCTGCTCCGATGGTTGTTGTACGGCGGCTAAGCCCTCAGAAAAGTCTCCTCCCATCTGACTCAGCCCCTGGATGACCCAGGTTCCAGTTTTATCGATATAGCCATAGCGTTGCTCGGTGGTGCCGATGACCGCTGCTGCTAATCCTTCAGAAAAGTGGCTGGCTCCGGCTAGTGTCGGTGCGATCACTTGCTGACCGGTACGATCGATAAATCCATATTGTCGTTGCCAACGAGATTCGCCAGGCACTTCAATCCGGGCCAATCCTTCAGAGAAGGGAGAAGCTGCATGGGGCTGTGGCGCAATCACCCAGGCTCCGGTGGGGTCAATAAATCCCCACTGGTTATCGACTCGCACCGCCGCCAGCCCTTCGCTAAAGGGCTGGGCGGCGTCAAACTGTAGCGGTATGGTGAGGTTGCCTGTGGGGTCAACAAAGCCATATTGGCCACTGTTAGAGACCGGGGCTAGGCCCTCAGAAAAATGACCGGCTGTATCAAATTGGGGAGCGATCGCAATCGTCCCCACCTCATCAAAATATCCCCACTTGAGGCGACCATCACTGGCTTGGAATAAGGTCGCGACTCGGTTATCTTGCGTTTTTTTGAGCCTGACAATTATCCAGTCAGCTGGGGCTGTCGCGATAATGGCCAGCTGTTGCTGTGGGTCAAACCAACCGTGTTGTCCCTGGCTCCTGGCCCGCTGCAGCCGTTCCCATGCTGGCGACAGGTCAAAATGTTGATTTCCTGCCACAGCCGCCATGGGCACTAAACCATCCCACCCAAAGGATTGACACAGAAAGGCTGCAATATCAGCACGACTGCTAGCTGCCTGCGGTCGCAGTTGTTGCCCATGGGGATAGTCCACAATTAAAAAGCCAGCGGCGGCCGCCGCAATCTGATCCTGAGCCCAGGCCGGGGTTTGGTCGCCATCTTGCAAAAACCCGTTGAGCACAGTATCGGCCTCTGGTGGCACGGCTAAACCTCGGGGTCGGTCCTGATAGTCCGTGGGAATCAGCGTCGAGAGAATAGCCAGGGCTTCGACTCGAGCGATGGGCTGGTTGGGGCGAAAGGTGTTGTCTGGGTAACCAACAAAGATTCGTTTTTGATAGGCGGTTGCGATCGCAGATTTAGCCCAATGCTGACTGGACACATCGGCAAAATTTGGCACCGTTGTTGTCTGGGTGCGTACCCCCGGAAAGCTATTGAGCATCAGCACAGCAAACTCGGCCCGAGTCAGCGAGTTCTGGGGACGAAAGCTGCCATCGGGATAGCCATTGAGTTTGTTGTCAGCGGCTAGGCGTTCAATGCAGCCCTTGGCCCAGTGCTGTTGCGTATCGGCAAATGTCTGGGCAGTAGCGGGCAAGGTGGAGATTATAGCAGCGGACAGACCAACCCACAGGCTATTGCTTAACGATCTCACAAATTTGCCAACCATTTTTCAGCCCGCCTATAGTTATCGTTTTCAACTTGCTTAATCGCCTGCTTAAAGTTGAGCGTTACCCCCCATACATCTGTTGCAAACCGGTTTTCCTGCTTCATCTGGTCAAAGAAATTGACCGCCTCAATGTGCGACAGTTTTCCCTCCGACTTGGCAATGTGCATAAACACATCAAACACAAGAAATAGCACACTAGCCTACAGAAAGGTCTAGCTTGAAGCAAATGCTTACAAGGTGGCACGGCTGCCGCTGACTTTAATTTCAATATTTTTAGAGGCCAATCGTTGAAAAGGATCCAAATAGGGTTACTACAATAGCCATGAATGATAATTAGAGTTTAGCGAATTAGCAGGTTGGGGCTAACGCAGCCTAGCAAAGCTATTCTGGCATATTGGCTCAAAATATCAAGAATATTTGATAAATTCTCATGATCATAACCAAATCATGAAAGCACAGGACTTTCTAGCTAACAGAAAACTCTTTCAAGCGGTCTTAAATCCTGTTAGTCGATAACCCCATGATTTGAATTTTACAGCCTAAATCTTCTGCAGAAACCTGCTCAGAATATACATCATCGACCCCACCGCAACCCCAAACTTAACGCCATCAGGAACAACCCAGTACGTTGGGTTGTAGGGTTAGGTTCTACGTCCACTGCTCAGGCTCATTAATAACTAAATCGCACCTTGACTAGGCTCTAAAAGAGATTTATAGTTTGTTCCAGGTCGTTCGACGACCCTACTACAGAACTGAATATCTAGCACTGTCGGCAGGTGCGTCACCACCTAACCGACAGCTGACCCACAGCTGACGAAGGCAACTGCGGGCTTTGGTTATTATGCCTTAGCATCCCCGGTGTGCATACATCTCGTGCGGTTTGCTAAGGTGTTCGGTTCTGGTTTCCTTCGCAAACCCTACGTTTTGGAGATCAGAATCCATGTTTCAATATCCATCCGACGACGCTGACGCGGCGAAATCTGAGCCTGCTCCGTTACCAGAGCACCCGTTTGAGACCGTCCGCCACACGCTGCTTGGCACCCTAACCAGCGTACGCAACACCATCACACTGCTACACAAACTCAACTACGCCGACCCCAACGATTGGAGTAAGCCTCTACCCACCGGGCGACCCAATGAGGTCATGGCCATCTTGACCAAACGAGTCAGGGTCGATTAATAGAAGCTTAACTTTGTGTAGGGTGGATTAGCGATTATTCGCGTAATCCACCAATTTTCTAGGAACAAGGATTAAATTGCTATCCCCCTTCTATGTCCTCAACACTTATCCCCATATACTTAGCAATTTCCTGTGTAGATAAACCCGCTGCTTTCATCTGTCCAACAACTCGCTGTCGTTCTTTCCCTCGGCCCTCTTCTCGGCCCTCTTCTCGGCCCTCTTCTCGGCCCTCTTCTCGGCCCTCTTTCAAACCTTTCTCTCGACCCTCTTGAATCAAGGTCCGGGCAATATTGTTCATATCGCGGTAATACTTCAAACTTTCCTGATATATCGTCTGTTCTTTTTGAGAAAAATTAGCGATCTCAGCCACACTAAATAGCTGATTAAAGACGCCCTCGCGGAGTGCAGCGGGTGGTTCCTCGAACTGAGCCAGATTTTTTAACAGAAACAGCCATTTGTCAGTCTGGGATTCCAACTCATCTAAGGACTTGGTGAATTTTGGCAGTTCGATGTAAATAAACTTGAGTTTGTCGTAGAAGACCTCGCAATGCTGATTCTTAAGTTCAACGGTGTGGATAATGGTACCTTCATGCTTGTGGTCGTCAAAAACGAAATCGAGCACACCAACGGTATATACCGCCGTTAGCTCATAGTTCCATTCACCTTTTTGTGCCTGCTCTTGAATAGGGAAGGTGGCATAGTAAACACTACGATCTTTGAAGAAGTTTTGCTTTGCTTTCTGAATTTCAACAATAAAGCATTCACCCGTTACAGCTTCACAATAAATATCGAAAATGGCTTTTCTATCAATTGAGGTCCTACCGAAGAATTCAGGATTTTTGAAGGTCACATCCTGAATACGATGGTGCTCTGGCAAAAGGGTATTGAGAAAATCAATCAATAACGCCTTATTTGGCTCCGTGCCGAAGACACGCTTGAAGCCAAAATCGGTGAGTAGGTCAATGTATTTGTCTGGAAGTAGGAAAGCCATCTTGAAAGTGCTGACCACGTCTAGCATTGAATCTTTTCAGGACGTAGTTTAGCGTTTGCCAACGCCAGCGGTCGTCGGGGTATCTGTCTATAACTCTAACGCTTTATTTGAAATTGGACTATCGTATGTGATGGTGGGCGATCGCGCGTCTACATAAGCTCAACTACGCTACAACGCAGCTAACACTCTAGAATTGTACGCTTCGTATGAACCCGGTGCGATCGCATCTGACTGACCGATTACTATTAGAACAGTACTCCATCAACGGTTACCCCCATGCCCCAGGCTAAAGAGCCCCCACAGCCAGCGCCGCCACTGCCACCGTCGGAAAGCCTACCGACAATGTATGATCTGCCGAGTGAAATTCCTGAGGGTCTGCCGGACGAGTTTAACGAGACAGCTTTGGTATAACAATTAAACAAGAACTAGAAACTAAGCTGTTGTTGAAAGTATGAACGGTAGATATCACAGCTGGGCACGGCTTTATACCCATTAATGGTAATAAGCCCAAGGCTCTCTAAGCGATACATAGTGACAGCATCTAGCTCCACACCTTCGTCAGAAGAGATTACCTGCTGGAACGCAGTGGCCAAATCTTGCTCTTCTTTTAAGAGTGCGAGATAACCACGTAGGTGAGTACCATAAATACCAGATGGTGTAGATATTGTTTTAAGGAGTGTATCAAGCGATAGAGAATGGGTAGCCAGGTGATATAGAAAAATGTTGACCAGATAAGGATGCCCACCCACTGAATCTACCAGGACCTTGCCCAATTGGTCGTGACTTGGCTCTACACCATAGCGAGCCGCTAATTCAGCTACCTGGGCAACGGTGAATTTAGGTAACTTGATGGCTTGACCAATGTTAAAAGGCGATTGATGTATTTTTAATGGGACATAAATTTCAGTAGCATGAACAATCACAATGCGTAGGTTCCGCCAAAGAAAGTTCCATCGAGCTTTTTCATGCCAGGAGCGCAGCAGGGGAAAAAAGTCTTGAGCGACCGTGGGATGTTCAATTAATCGCTCAGCTGCCCCAATAATCAAGACGGTAGGCGTTTTTCTGTTTTCTAGGAGATATTCTTGGTAGTAGAGTTCACTGCTGACCTTATGGCCCATGGATGCATCCCAAAACTCGGCGAGTTTTGGCGATAGATTTAAGGC
>NZ_JADEXP010000632.1 GCF_015207065.1 Leptolyngbya cf. ectocarpi LEGE 11479
GTCTAGGGTGGTGACGCTGAGGCGGATGCTGGCGAGGTCTGGGGTGGTTTTGTGGATCAGGTCAAAGGCGTGGTGGTCGCCAGGGCGGACGATGGCGTTGTTGTCGGCAATGGCGTCTTTGCTGTCGGTTGCGATCGCATCTCCGGCATCATTTAGATACTCTATTTGGAGCTGTAGGGCGTCGATTTCTTGGTTGCTGGTGTTGAGTAAGACGGCCTGCAGGGTGTAATAAGAGGCGTCTTCATAGTTATCTAAACGCGATTGTCGAGGGTCTAGGGTAAGACCTGGCTGCTCAAACTGGATGGGAATATCGGCGGCAGTGAGGCTCTCGGGGCTGTCGGGTGAGGCGGGCTCAGCGGGTGCTTCTGGGTCAATGGCTTCGGTGAGCTGTACGACCTCAGACCGGGTGGTGATGATATCCATCACGGGCTTAAAGCCAATGGCAATGACGATAACGGCTAGCCCTAACCACAGTAAACGGTGGCGACCGTTGACGTCTTGTTCGAGGGAGCTAATGAGGATAACGGCGTCTTCATCGCTGGGTTTGAGCTCTAGACAGCGTTTGGCTAGGGCGATGGCCTGGTCTTTGTCGGCGGGGTCTTTTTGTTTGCCGTAGCGCTGGTCGTAGGCGTAGGTGAGACTCTGAAGACTTTCAAAGTTTAGGGGGTCCAGGGTAGTTGCCTGGGTCAGTTCGTCAATGGCGTCGTCAAGACGGTCAAAGTCTAGGTAGTTGCGGCCACGCTCGAGGTGATCCTGGGCCTTTTTTTGTACGGCAGCTAGCTCATCTGGCCCCAGCCCTGCTTCTTCTGCCAGAGCGCTCAAGGTCTTGGCGGTAACGGGTTCTTCCCAATCGAGCAGTCGTTGTATGTATTGTTCAATGATGAGATCGCGCCCCATGGGAAACTCCATTGACGACGTTTTAAGTTGGCTTCCCTTGTACACTATAGCGTTGGCGCCATAGTAATACGGATGAGATTACAGCCTAACCTATGGCTCAAACCTCTGGCTAACTTATAGACGTTTTGCAGGCTGGGCTACTCTGCTTCTAGCACGGTGACTTTATACCGTGCATAGCCTTTGGCAATGGATTCTATCACCCGAAAGGGGCGAGTTTCTCCGGGTAGCAGGGGGGCATCATTTTTGGAAATAGCGATGACGTCTTCGCTTTGCAAGCGGCGGTCGTTGGCATCGTAAAAGTCTGCTTTGAATTTAAGTTCCCGCAGGGGATAGTCACTGGTGTTGATGAGCACCCATTCAGCGTTGAATTCATAGGAGTTGGTTTGCTGTTTACGGGCGGCATTGGCCTGACGCTGCTCGGTGGTGGCTTGTTCGGACTCATCAACATCC
>NZ_JADEXP010000109.1 GCF_015207065.1 Leptolyngbya cf. ectocarpi LEGE 11479
CCCATGGGGAGCGTCACTAGATCTACCGGATCGCCGACGTCGGTCTTAAATACCTGGGCCGCACTACCGCCATTGACCGCAATTTCCCCATAGCCATGGCTGCCGATCAGCGCCAGGGCCGTGCCTGCTGCTTGCTCACCATAGGTTTTGGCATAGGAAATAATATGTCCACCTAATTGCATCTGCCATGATTGGCCAGCTAGAAGTTCTGCAGGAATATTGGTGATCAAATTACCAAAGCGATCAATATATTGAATGCTGCCGCGATAACCTTGAGCGCTCGGGACCACATCACTAACATCTAGCCTCACTAAGCTAGAAACCACCAGCGGTGTCCCCAGTTCATCTAGAGCTACACCATTAGCCAAATGGGCCGCAACCGGTGCAAACAAATCGCGACCATGGAACGTATGGCTAAGCTGGGGCGTGCGCCAATACTCAGGATTTGTCAGTGCCACAGCCCTGATCACCGGAAAGCCAGTCAGGATCCCATTATCCGGCACAATAACCGTTTGCACTCCGGCAGCCGTAGTTACACGAGCCGCAATGGCCGCTCGCCCTGTCCCTACCCCTGGATCCACCACCACCACATGAATTGTATTCGCAGGAAAATATCCATAGCTCATCAACAAATTAAATCGAGCCGCTGAGATCGCTTGAGGTTGAATTTCATGGGTAAGATCAACCACTTGACTGGCAGGACTAATGCCAGCAATTACCCCCTTCATCACACCGACATAGCTATCTCTGTGACCAAAATCTGTCAACAGTGTGATCACACCCACAGGTCCTCACCCTCCAAAGTGGTACGTTTTTGCCAATGAGTAATTCCTTATCCAAATGTGTAGATGCTTTAGCGCTCAGCTCTATGGAGCGTCACCTTCTGATATGTGCCGATCAAACAAAACCCAAATGCTGTGACAAAGCCAGCAGTATAGACGCCTGGAACTATCTCAAACGCAGGCTGGAAGAACTGCACTTAGACATGCCCACCGAGCAGCGCCCCAGCTGTATTTTTCGAACCAAAGCCAACTGCCTACGTATCTGCCAACAGGGGCCTATTTTAGTCGTTTACCCCGATGGTGTCTGGTACCACAGTGCCACACCGGAGGTCATAGAACGCATTATTCAAGAGCATCTCATAGGCAATCAAATAGTTGAAGCCTATGCTTTCCTGAAAAACCCGCTACCTGATGTAAATAAGTACCGGACGATCCGTGATCCTATTGATTGATTGGGAACACTTGATTTGAACCTAGGGGGAAAGTAGTTGGCATAAAAGCGGTTGCCATAATTCACTCCATGCGCAACAAAATTTTAATTATGTACAACCTTGCTATAAATTTAACTGGGCTTAATAAAATGACCCTGATTGCCTATAGTCCGTACAGTATCATCAACAAAGGTATATACAAACAAATAGCTGATTTGTGGTTGTTTAGGCCCTGCTCCACTGGGAGAGATCCAGTGATGCCTTAATAGGTTTTGGACTTATCTTTTAGCACCTTATTCCCATAGACTTCGAGTAACACACGTACACGGCATGAAAGAATCTACTAATGGCGACCAAAAGAAACTCTTACTGATAGACGATGACCCTAACCTCATCCTCTTAGTAAGAGATTACCTAGAGTTTCGCGGCTATGAAGTGGTAACAGCGGGCAATGGTCGTGAAGCCCTAGATGTATTGGGTGGGTTAGTCCCCGATATGATCATTTGCGACGTCATGATGCCTGAAATGGATGGCTACGCCTTTGTCGAACAGGTACGTCAGGACCCAGGTAAAAGTTGGATTCCTATTCTATTTCTATCAGCGAAAGGCCAGAGCCAAGACCGGGTTAAAGGTCTGACCACTGGTGCAGACGTTTACATGGTGAAGCCATTTGAGCCAGAGGAACTGGTCGCGCAAGTAGAATCTTCCCTTAAACAGGCGTCTCGTTTGATTCATCATCAAAATAAGTCTGGTGGCGGTGCGCCCACCATCCAAGTTCCCTTTGATGTGGAACTTACTCCCACAGAGCTCAAGGTAGTACAGTTCGTAGCCCGAGGGATGGCCAATCGGGAAATCGCAGATGAACTTAAGGTCAGTCAGCGCACTATTGAAAGCCATGTCAGCAATATGCTAGGCAAAACAGGTTTGCATAATCGCACTGAACTTGCTCGCTGGGCCATGGAAAATAACAAGGCTTAGCGCAGGCACAGGCAAATTATGTGCTGTGGATTTGCCCATAACCCTAAACGATCAAGATCAACTTTGAAAACTAATCGTTTAGGGGTGCGAAACTTCGCTATAATGCTAAAGCTTCGCTGGTGTAGCTCAGTTGGTAGAGCAGCTGATTTGTAATCAGCCGGTCGTCCGTTCGAGTCGGATCACCAGCTTTTTAATTGAAAAATTACCTTCAAAGGGCTTTAGCCTTCAAAATTTTAGCTAGATCTAAAATTTTGAAGGCTATTTTGCTTGATTTTCGGTACCAATTAGGTACTAGAAGCTGCCCATACTAGAGGCACGGTCAAACTAGTAGTCAGGGACCGCATGTCGGAAATTCTGGAAAGTCATAATATACGGTATGCCGTTGAGGAAATGAAGCAGGCTGCGTATGGACCGGGGTGCTAATGACCCTGTTAGTTTGGCTATCTTGGCGGATATTACAGCGACGGCAGGGAGATCCTCATCCTTGGTTTAACACCAAGCGTGGCTATACACATCCACTTCGACCAGCCAGTACCATAGTCAAACGATCTCACGGCCTCAAGACCTGTTGTTTGTAGGAACGAGTCCAACTGGTTAGCCGTGTATCCGCGATTGTGCCAGCGCAGGGACAGGAGGAGACGTTGGCCTAAGCCCTTGCGAGTGACTGAGCCAATCAGAGGAGCACCGGGTTTCAGGACTCGGGCCATCTCATGCAACGTCTCTACCGGATCGGCCATGTGCTCCAAAACATGGGCAAAGATGACCGCGTCGAAGGAGTCATCGGCAAAGGGCAGGCTCTTGATATTTCCCCACCGCAAGTCGAGTGTTGTGCAGCGATTCTTTAAACTCTGTCGAGCTTGGGTCAGCATGGGATAGGAAATATCGATGCCGGAGATATGGGCTGGCTGATCAATACTGGCTAACAGGGCAGCACTGAAGGCTCCTGTGCCCACTCCACAGTCGAGAATTCGAGATGTCGGATCAAGATGGCTTAAGCGATCTCGCACCGCCTGACGTTGGAACAGGAGCTGATAATCGTGGATCTGCCCCAGACGAGCCAAATTGTCGTGCCATTGGTCGGCAGATGCATCGTAGAGAGATCGCAGGGTATCGATGCTAGGAGCGGTTTTCCAGCGGTCTAATGAGGGGATTGTTGTGTTTAATTGCATGATCAAGTTGACCCCCTGATGGCAAAGGGCGATGTGCTGCGTGGATTCAATTCAGTTGTCTACCAATGCAGAATTAGCGGCATTGCAGGGCGATAATCTTCCGTATGCCCCGAACCATGATGATTTAACGTGATTTCTATGAGATGTTCCTGGCCGGATCGTATTGAGAGGCGATCCGCTTGTGAAGCTAGCTCTAATACCCCTTCAGTATCTGTTGAGGGGGATAGCAATAATAATCTCACTGACCGTCTGAGGATTGCGGTGAGGCTGTGGTTTAGGAACTTCCGGATCCTGGAAAGCGTAGCAGTACGTGTCAGCGTGCAGCGGTTTGCTATGCGATGACACTTGAATGTCCTGCAACAAGTTGCCATTTACCTGAAGTATTTAACCAAAAACGAGTAAATCGGAAACTACCATTGGCTGATTGGCCGTTATAGTAACCTTGAATTTCGGCTTTAACTGACACGACAGCAGAATTTTCATGAATTAGTATTTTTGATTCTGACAGGTCGAGGGACTTAAACACAAAAGCTTTACTCGAATGCGCATTGAGGTCATCCTCTTTCGAGACCAACACTCCGCAATGATTCGTGAACAACAAATCGGGTGAAATCAATTTGTCTAATTCGGAAATGTCTGAATTGAGCATTGCCAATCTCAGTCTTTCCTCTAGCTCAATAATTTTGTTCTTCATAGTCTCATGGTTTCCTTACGCATAGCGTTTTCCTTTAGTGGCTGACCGTATCATGGTCGTTTATGCAGGCTTTTTGGCCACGATGAACACTGCACTGTTTTTACTCGGTTGCCATTGGTAATCCAGTTCAAATCCGGCCAAGTTGTCTGCCAATGCTTGCGAGGTGAGAACCTGAACAAATGGAAAAAATCCGAGGACTCGCCCGATGGGGGCAATCAGCTTAAACCAGCTCATGGTGTCTCCGATGCAGACGGTGCTGGTAACGAAGAGACCACCCGGTTTAAGCATTTGGTAGACCCGAGCGATCGCAGCCTCCTTATCTTTCAACAGGTGCAAAATGCTGAGACCCAGGACCGCATCCAAGCTCTGATCAGGAACCCTGAGGTCTTCAATGGCGGCCTGTTCAAAGGTCACGTTGTGAATATTCTCAGCCTCGGCCTTGCCCTGGGCAATGGCAATCATGTTGGCAGAGAAATCAATGGCGCGGATGTGCTTTACATAGGGGGCATGGAGGATCGCCGTTGACCCCGTACCGCAGCCGATTTCTAGCACTTCCATGTCGGGTCGAAAGTAGTCGCGGGTGACCGCCAGTTTTTTCTGGTACGCCGCTTCATCGGCGATGGGCTGCTTGGAATATTTTTCGGCGATCTTGTCCCAAAATTTGGTTGATTGAGCCATGGTTTAACTCCTAGGTAGGGTTGGTTTGCGCTGCGATGGTCTGGTAAAACTGAGCGATATCCTGACGCGATCGCAAGTGGTAAACCTGTTTTGTCGCGTTAACCCGATCCACATACTTGCGGTAATGGGGAGTGAGTTTTGTATGACAGAGCCAGACGGTGTAGTAAGAGTTCAGCGTGCCTTTCAAAAGTGGACTATTCTCCGGCCAGCCTGCAGGTGGGATCCAAGCCCCTTGCAGGAAGCGCTTTGTTACCCATCAATAGTGTCGTAGTACGGGCATATCCAGATATACCAGGGTATCGGCCACATCCAGACGTTCCCAAACGGTATCTATAGAGCCAAAGCCATCGACGATCCACTGGTCTTGTTGGAGCAGCGCCCCATGGGCGGCTTTGAACTCGGCATGGGGGACTTCGCTGCCACCGGGTCGGTACTGCAGCGAATCCAGCGGCACCCAGGGTAAGCCGGTCATGTCAGCCAGCCGTTTGCTGAGGGTAGACTTGCCGCCACCCGTATTACCAAATACAGCGACTTTGTTCATCGGATTTGTCTCATTCATGGCGCTTTATGATTCAAATGGATGCTGATCAAATTGCTTTGCTGTATCTCTAATTTTGAGCCAGCTTGGCTTTTCCGACACAAACTCATGAAAACTATTTTCAAGTCCAACTATGCCTCTTCACTTATCCAGTGCCGTTTTGGAGACGGATTACGCCACCACCATGCGGACCAAATAACCAATGACAGTGCGGTAATCTCCATGGTCAGATGAAAGGTATCATCTAGATCGGTGGTGCCAAAGAATAGGATCAACGCGCCGTAAAGCACTGCGACAATGATGTTAGCCCAGCGATTGGCACCGTAGGGCAAGAACCTGGAAAGTAGAACCATAGCAATCGGTACTTCAATCATCACCCCACCCAACAGCAACATCTGTTCTGTGATTGGGTTTCCATTGGATGTCCCGGTCATAATTTCTTCAATGAATCCGGGCTCAACAAATTCATGAATATCTCGAAAGATGAGGTTGAACAGGAAAAATATCCACAGGGTGGATAGCTTGGCTTGCATCGACAGGGCCAGCATTTGTCTCTGTATGTTGATGTTCTGTGCAGTCATTGTTCATGCTCCTTGGTTTGACTCTTTTGGTTGGACCGGCATAACTGAAATCAGTGGTAGCCCCAAATCGCGAACCTTAATCAGTACGCCGTAGAGGGCGGCCTGGTCTATGACCGGGCCAGACAGCAGCGTTTCACCGTTGTCTTTGAGTGCGATGGTCCAAGACCGGCCTTCGGCCATCGCAAATCCCTCAAACCAATCGCTCCAATGGGGAGCAAGATGTCCCTTGACACAAATTTCGTACTGGGGATGACTTTCAGAGGAGCGGCCTATTTGATTCATGGGAGTTGCGATCTGCGCTAACAACTCAAAAGTACAGATGGATATGGGGAGCCGTAGTCCCCACATGTGGGGATTGAATATGGGGATTAATGTGGGAGCTACTAAATCAGCTCTAGTTCTGCAGCGCGTTTTACAGCAGCCCGACGATCCACTAAGAAAAGTATCTGCCAAGAGACGGTAAAATATGAACACTGTTCACATTCTCAAAAATACGAACAGTGTTCATATTTTGTCAACCCATCTTCAAAATTAATGCCCGCACCCCATCCCACTAGCTCATCCAAACCCAACCAGATGCGGCGGCAGCCTCAACAAGCCCGTAGCCAAGAGCGGGTTCAGCAAATTCTGGATGCGGCTGAACAGCTCTTTGTGGAAACGGGATATGAATCCACAACGACCCGGGCGATTTCGGCCCGTGCTGGCGTTTCGGTCGGGTCGCTTTATCAGTTCTTTCCCGATAAAGAAGCAATTCTCAAAGCCTTGGCGATTCAGTATATGCAAGCTCAGTATCAGCGATTTCTCGATCTGCATACTTCCGCAGCAGTCAAACTGCCGTTACGCAATTATGTCGACAACATGATTAATGTGTTCGATCAGTTTTATACCGATTATCCGGGTTCACAGGCAATTTTTGAACAGTTACTCAACACAATTACCTGGTCCAAAATCGAAAAAATCGATGACTTTGAATATCAAGTGATTGATGAATTAGCTCGCTTTTTTCATGCCCGTAAGCCAAGTTTGCCGATGACTAAGTGCGAGCAGATGGCCATGATCATCACCAAAACGACGACGGAACTTCTCTGGCTTTCTCTGATCAGCGATCAAGCATTGCGTCAAGACTTAGTGGCGGAAACTAAGCTGCTGACATGGAGTTATCTTCACCAATACTTAGATTGAGAGATGAGCTAGCGAGGTTGATTCTCTTTTCTGTAGTCACCAGGTCAGTCGAGTTTCGGGGCGATAGTATGTCGTTTTTACCTAGGTCTTGACGGTGTTGGGACTGAGGTAGAGCTTTTGGCCAATTTCGGTGTTGCTTAAGCCTTCGACCTGGTTTACGTTGCCTTTGTCAGCTTTGAGCTGAGGGCGGCTTTTACCTTATCTTCCAAACTCACGTTAAATCAACCCCAACTCTGCAGCGCGTTTCACAGCGGCCCGACGATTAGTGACATCGAGTTTGCTGTAGATCCGCTTGGTGTGGGTGCGCACGGTGCTTAGCGCCACCACCAGTTCACGGGCGATTTCTGGGCCAGATAGTTCGGTACTGAGCAGTCGGAGAACATCCAGCTCCCGTTGGCTGAGGGGTTCAATTAGAGGCTGGGGAGCAGGGGCAACAGAGGATGCACTGTCCTGAGGTTGCCCCCAGGTTTCTAATGCGGCCAATAGTCGAGTGGTATAGGTTGGCGTGATGCTACGGGTTATTGCCTCCTGCAGCAGATGCGCCATTGGGGTTCCACATTCTGTAAAGATGCGAACATAGCCCTCTGGTTCGGCTAGGGTAAGGGCACGTTCTAGGGGTGCGATGGCTGCCGCAATATCTCTCTGAGCCTCATTTGCTAAAGCCAGAACCACCAGAATATTGATCATGCTGCCAGTACGTTTCTTGGCTTCTGCGGCGGCTAGTAGTTGAGTCAGGAATTCAATCACCTGACGAATCCTCTCTTCTGAGTTACGCCTGTGCTGAGCAATTAAGACTCTGGCCAGTGTGAGGTGTTCGTATTCGCGCAGATATTCCGGCTGATCGTCTACCGACAAACCACTTTCTCTCACCCAGCCCAGCGCTTCGGTCAGCCTGCCCTGCTGCAACCACCATCGCACCTTTAGGGCCTCAATCGGGCGCACATTTGGAATCGGCGATCTATGATACAACCGCGCCGCCTCGTGCAGTTGCTCAAGGGCCGTGTCTAAGTCCCCTTTAGCCGCTGTTAATTGAGCCTTGACTAACCACCAGAGATAAGCCGCCCCCGATGCCGCCCACTGCTCCCGCAGGGCCTCACCCTCTTTCAGCAGCTGACTGGCAGCCGCTAAATCTCCCTGTTCATAGCGAATCTCACTGAGCGCTAAATGCACATCTGCCATCCCCCGTAGAATTGGCCCAGGCTGTTGGACGGCTAGTTTTAAGACTTGCTCACAGGTTTTGATCGTTGTCTGCAGCAGCCCCTGCGCCAGCCCTATGTTCGCAAGGCCTAACGTGGCACTGATGGCAATCTGGATACTGCCCAGTTTTTGAAAAATCTTCAATCCCTCGTTAAAGGATTGGTATGCCGCTGCAACATCGCCACTCGTCCAGTAGGCTAGACCGAGGAAGGCTGCGGTCACACCCCGTTCGTTATTGTTCTCACTAGGCAGTAGTGCCAGGGCCTGCTGGGCGTGGGTAATGGCACCGGCAAAATCGCCCAGCACCTGGGCACAAAAGGCTCGGGCATTGGCAATGGCGGCCGGTAAAGACCGATACTGTTCTTCGGCTTGGGCCTCTCGGGAGGAGGGTTGACCCGGAGCAGCCAACCGTGCTAACTGTCGCTCAGCATCTTGCAAACGGACTTCAACCGCGTCTAGCGGACCGGTGTGCAACAACACTAATGCATAGGCCACACTGAGAATCGGACGGGTACGAATTAGCGGATCAGGCAGCGCCTTGAGCCAGCTCAGTACTGTGGCCTCTTGCTGAAGATTACGCATAGCGGGCCATATTTGTTCAATCAGCTCGGCTGCCCGGACAAAATCCTCAGCCGCGATCGCATGACGAATTGCCTCAGAGAACAACTCATGCTGCTCGTACCATTGACTGGCTTGTCCATGTAGAGTAGGCAACCGTTTTGGCCATTCTGTATGGGCATGGGCCAGCAGCACATCGGCGAACAAATGATGGTAGCGGTACCACTGGCGCTTGTTATCCAGTGGAATGATAAACAGGTTGCCACGTTCAAGCGTTTCCAGCATGGCTTGACCATCGGCTTGGTCGGTGACCGCATCACATAGAGCACCACTCAGCCGCTCCAAAATAGCGGTTTGTAACAAAAAACGACGGACGTGCTCAGACTGCCGCTGCAGGACTTCTTCCAGCAGATAGTCCACAATGTAGCGATCGTTCCCTGAAAACGCTGTTACGAAATCAGCGATGTCCTCACGCCCCTGTAGGGATAGTGCCGCCAGCTGCAGTCCGGCAATCCAGCCTTCGGTCCGTTGCTCCAAGGCAGAAACGTCTGCTGCCGAAATGGCTAGTCCCATCCCCTGGTTAAGGAAAGCCGCCGCTTCGTCTGGCGTAAACCGCAGGTTGCTTACCCTCAGCTCGGTCAATTCTCCGTGAGACCTTAAACGAGCTAGCGATAGGGGTGGATCGGCACGGCTGGCGATAATCAGATGCATTTGGGGCGGCAAATGGCTGAGCAAGAAGCCTATCCCGCGATGAATGGCCGGAGTCTCGATCTCATGGTAGTCGTCAAGGATCAGAACAATATCTGCTTCAACGGCAGTCAGTTCATTGAGCAATATCATCAAGACCGACTCAATTGGAGGTGGCTGCGGTGATTGTAGTAACGAGAGCGATCGCACCCCCAAATCAGGCTCAATCTTCTGCAGAGCGGTGATCACGTAGTTCCAGAAAACAGCCGGATCATTGTCGCTTTGGTCTAAAGAAACCCAGGCAACGCGTCTATCAGGTACCGCCGCCACCCATTCTGCTAACAGTGTCGTTTTACCAAACCCCGCCGGGGCTGAAACCAGCGTTAGTTTGCGCTTTGGGTGAATGCGATCGATCAGCCTCGGGCGCGAGACCCGATCAGCAGACCATTGGGGGAGATAAAGCTTGGTCTCCAGCAGAGGGATTCCTGTCATCATAGGCTCACGACCGTCTAGTCTCTGAAGCTGCTGGGAGCTACCCCCATCACTTTGCGAAATTGCTTGCTGAGATGACTGTGACTGTTGAATCCGCACTCCAGAGCAATATCGATGATGGCTTGATCACTCTGTCTCAGTAGGTGTTTAGCCCGTTCTAATCGTTGTTGAATTACGTATTGATGGGGCGAAATTCCCATGGACTGCTTGAACATGCGCCCAAAATGGAACGGACTCATGTTCAGTAATCCGGCCAGATTAGCCAGCTTGATTTCCCCAGCCAAACCGGCATCAATGTAATCCAGTACCTGATTCAGCTGATATGTGGGTAGCCCACCCTCATAAGTTGGCACCTGGGCCGAGGTCGTCCCATAGTTGCGCAGCAGCTGCACCGCTAGTACATTTGCCAGCGAGTCTAAATACAGCCCGTTAGGTTGCCGCTGCTGCACCTCTGCCAATAACAGCGTAGAGATCGATTCAAGTTGCTGCTGACGACTTTGAAATGTGGGTACCAAGGTCAGGCGATCGCCGTTCTTTCCCAGGGTTTCCTCCGCAACTCGCTTTAGAAATGCTGCTGGCAGCTGAATCTGTAGGCAGTTTTCAGCCCCCTCCCACCGCACAAATAGCGGTGTATTGGCAGGGGTAATCAGCATATCGCCACGGCGATACAGCCCAGTATGGGTTTTCCCATCCTGCTTCTGCAAATAAGACTGGGGGCGGGACGTTAGATTCACAAACAGCGTGTGGGCCGCTTCAGCCTGAAAATCTGCTTCCCCTGGCGGAAATCGAAGCTGTTCGATCTGAATCGTCTCTGTCTCCAGAGCTGACCCGCTTGACTGCGAATCCTCAGGAAATGAATCGGCTGGCTGGGATTGAGCAAGCGCCATAGGTTCAAGGCCGCAGTCACAGGCTAATAACGAGAGCCTAACAGCACCTCACGGGCACAGTTCAGACTTTTTTATGCGCATCGAAGTACCCCTAAATTTTAAGCGTTACATTCCGATCTCACAAGTCACCGCAAGAAAGTGACAACCCCGCAAAAAATGACAAGCATCGCCAAGCCACTCTCCGTAGGCTAAGGATGTCTTCATTAAGGAATCAATCCATGAAACTCGTAATTTTTGGTGCAACCGGAACCGTTGGCGCTCAGGTAGTTCAGCAAGCCCTGGAGCAGGGACATACTGTTAAGGCCTTTGTCCGCAATCTGGCCAAGCTCGATATCCAACATCCGAACCTCAGCTTTGCCCAAGGGGATGTGATGGATGCCTCGGCGGTAGAGCAGGCTATTCGGGGACAAGATGCTGTGATTTGTGTGCTGGGTTCCGGCAAACAGTTAAAGAGCACCATTCGCTCAGAGGGCACCCAACAGATTATCCAAGCGATGGAAAAGCTAGGCGTGCGCCGATTGATTTGCCAGTCCACACTGGGTACGGGCGATAGCTGGAGCAACCTGGATTTCTACTGGAAGTACGTCATGTTTGGCTTCATCTTGCGTCAGGTATTTGCCGACCACGAGCGGCAGGAGGCCCTGGTGCGCAACAGCAACTTGGACTGGACCATTATTCGGCCCAGTGCCTTTACCGATGGACCGCGTACGGGTCGCTATCGCCACAGCTTCCCCAGCACCGACCGAAACATCACTCTCCAGATTTCTCGCGCAGACGTCGCTGATTTCATTCTGAAGCAACTCTCGGATCAATCCTCCCTTTACCAGGCACCCAGTTTGTCGTATTAAATTGCTCGCGGATGATACCGAAGGGGGGCGAGTAGTCCTCGCTCTGATAAGTGACTGGGCAAAACTATCCAGCAATCCGGGCTATTTCCATAGGAAACGCTTTGCGAACGACTTCACTCAGCCCTCATCTTCTCAAAATTAGCTGGTTGAGCGGAGTCGAAACCAGCGGCGTTAGAGACATTTATTTTCGGTTATCTACTTACCTGATCATTCCCAACTACCGGCGTTTTAAGGAACTTGAACCATGTCAACTGAAACAACTTTTCAAATTGTTCTGATTTTGGCAACCCTGCTGTGTTCCCTGGTGGCAGGATTCCTGTTTGCCTTTGCCATAATCGTAATGCCTGGCATCAAAACGTTAAATGACCGCGAATTTATCCGCGCGTTTCAAGTGATTGACGGTGTTATTCAGAATAACCAGCCTCTATTTGTGGCGGTTTGGATGGGGTCTGTCGTGGCATCGGTGGCGGCGGCGGGGCTGGGCTTTGGGCAGCTGGATGGCACCCAGCGTCTGCTGTTGGTTGCGGCACCCCTTGTTTACATTCTGGGGGTTCAACTATCTACTTTCACGATTAACGTGCCGCTCAACAATCGACTTCAAGCGCTGAACGTGGACACCATGGATGCAGTAGCTCTGAAGGCAGCCCGCATGGATTTCGAACCGGGTTGGAATCGATGGAACTTAGTCAGAATGCCTTTTGCTGGCTTGGCATCTGTTTTGTTGATGATTCTACTCTTCAGACTCTGAAGAGTGCTTAGGATGCTATATACAGCACTACCATCGAAGCGGCCAAAGACAGTCACTAATGTCTTTGGCCTAGATACAACAGAGGCATCTATGAAATTCCTTCGACGATGACAAGGTTTGAATCGGCAGACCGATTACGATACTCTGCCAGCGCTTTGTAGTCTGGATCTTCACACCATGCTTGGGCAGCGGCCAGGCTGGGAAATTTCATCATGACTGTATTGGGATAGGCCCAATTTCTTTCAACTACGATGGTTTGATTTTTGGGAGTTGCGAGAAGTTCGCCACCATGTTTCTTAAACACCGGCATGAAGCCAGCGAGATAGTGTTGATATTCCTCTGGATCGTTGATTTGTATCTGGGCTACAACATAAGCACTCATGATCTTGTCTCCTTCAAGTTGTTTTTGTTTTAGTTGTGCTGCATATTAAAAACTACTGACATCGCTGGGATACCAGGGGTGCGGCCTGGATATACTTGCCCATGGAAACTTCCTCAAGCATCCACCGAGCCATTGAACGGTAGGAGACCGGCATCCAGGAATTTAGGTTACTCGCCCAGGTGGATGAGGCCACGGGGATGACATCTTTACCCCGAGCATTTAACCCACCCCGAACGAGGGTCCATTGCAGTGATGAGAACGCTCCTCGCCCCAGGGCGTCTACCACCGCCTGTTGCTCAGTGGCTCCACGGCCAATGATGCCGGGAAACAGCGAGAAAAGGCGCATAGCTAAGTTTGCCGGTTTACCGGGTGACGAGCTGAGGAGCGTATTGATCAAAATCACACGTTTAATTCCTGCCGATAATATTGCCTGTTCGACTGTTGCCATATTCTTGGAGAGTAAGGCCGCACGTTCCTGACTGGTTGATGTGACGCCAAGGGCTGTGATTACTGCGTCGGCTCCAGCAAAGGCTGCGGTGAGTGCCGAACGATCTGCTAGGGAGGGCACGACCGCCACCCGTGAGCCTGGCGGGATGTTGGTGATTCGTTCTGGGCGTGAACGAACAATGGCTGTAAATCCGATTCCGGCTTCTCGACACAGGTTGAGGAGTGCTTGGCCAAGGCCCCCAGCTGCACCGATGATGGCCACATGGCGGGGGAGTGGCTGGGAGTGATTGAGCGGGATATCTTCGCTTTGTTGGCCGACGATGCCGTAGCTATCGGCAATTAGGATGCTGTTTTGGGTCATCATTTTGGTGAGTCCTCTAATCAGGTTCAGAGTGTTATGATGGTTTGTTTTTGCTTAGGGCTGATTGACAGTTAAAGTCATGATTTTGAGTGATGCTTTGGGTGACTGGTGTGGAGGTTAAAGGTGTTGCTTGGGGTCCCTCCGAGTTCCCCAAACCCCCTGGGCAGGGCCGGAACGCCGCCCTACAACCCACCGCACTGAGTTATTCCCAATAGCATTAAGTTGGGGGTACGGTGGGGACGATTATTTAGATTTTGAGTCGGTTTTTGCGAGAGGTTTTGGGTGGGAATGACAATCGCATGAGGTGATTGATTGATGAGTCAAAGGCCCATGGCTGAGGATGTGGCGAATGTGATGATGGTGAGTGCTGCTATGCCTAGGCTGATGACAAGAATAGTTTGTGGTAGTTGGAAACGGTGAGGATTATTGGGGTGGGGGAAGGGGACGGTGGTAAGTGTTCTTTGTCTGGAGGTTTGTAGGGTCTGAATTGATAGTGCTATTAGGGGGAGTGAGAGAATTGTTCCTAATATTTCGATTGCTAATAAAGCAGGTGGCATGGCATCGGGTGATATGGGAAAGATTTTGGCTAGGTCTAGGCCGTATACTCCGAGATAGGATAAGCCAATGCCTGTGGCTGTGAGCATGGCCCAGGGTTTGGATTGCAAGATGAAGTAAACTAAGAGCAGACTGCTGAGTACTAGTGTTGTTAAAAATGTGTTGAATACTCCCAAGGTGAGGAGATTAATGTGAGCAAAACTGCGGGTTTCGATGGGGCCGCCGGGTACTAATGTGCCGAGGGCAATGCTGGAAATTCCGAGTAAACCGGCAACATAATGTTTGATTTGTAATGTCATGGTGTTGACCTCAAAAAGAATAGTTCAATGGTTTGTAGGAAAGAGAACCCTAGTGGCTATCGCTGGGACGGTAAGGGGATTCTTTAAGCAAATGACTGACCAGCAGCTTGAGGAAGAATAGGGGCAGGAACCATTCCAAGCCGGGGGTGGGTGTAAAAAGAGTGAGATCGCAAACCAAACTCAAACCATACAATCCCAGGGCAATCGGTCGTTGCAGATAGAGCGGGCTGGCTAAAATTAGCCCCGCTGCCAGCAGCAGATAGCTGGAGACGCCTGCAAAAAATAGGCCATCTCCACCGCGAAACAGCAGCGCCACTAGCCCAATGTGGAATAAATGCACGCTCACAAAGGTCATATGCTGCTGCCAGCCCTGGCCAGGACGGTGATACCAGCGTTTGGCGGCTGCCGTGGCATTGGTTAAAATACCGCCGACTAAATCAAAGCTTAAAATTGCGATCGCACCCAGCTGCCACACAGTCCAGTCAATGGGCAGCGTTAAGGCATATAGAGGAGCTGCGATCGCAGCAGCAACTGATGGCACCGACTGCAATATCAGTTCTGCCTGAGTCGCTCCTGGCCCAATAAATCGGTCGAGCTGACCTTTCCAGCCCTTGCGGGGAATCACCGGTTCATAAAGCATTTCAGACTTCATAGCTGAAACCTCATAACAGTTGTTATGCAGTGAATATAACAACTGTTATGATAAATTGTCAATACAGCAGTATAGAATTTTGAAAACCCTTATGGCTCAGAGCGATCGACGGCTTGAAGTTTCAGAAGCGGCCTGGCGGGTGATTGTCCGCGAAGGGCTGGACCGTACTAGTATGCGCGCCATTGCCCAGGAGATGAGCTGCACAACCGGGGTGGTGACCCACTATTTCCGTAATAAGCAGGAACTGATTTTATTTGCTCTACATCAGGTGACGGAGCGGTTGCAGGGAAAAATGGAGGGTGCGATCGCAAATCTTTCAGGTACAGATCGTCTGGTGGCCATGCTTTTGTCGTTTTTGCCCCTCGATCAAGAACGGCAGGAAATTCTGCGGGTGTGGGTCGCGTTTTTGGGCTATGCTGTCGGGCGTGAGGGGCTGATGGCGGATCATCAGCAGAATGCCGGGGAACTGCGGCAGGTGATTATTCAGGAGCTGGTCACGCTTCAGAGTCAGGGGGATATTCGCCCCGATGTTGATCCAGAGCAGGAAGCCAATGGGCTACTGGCGTTGGTAAATGGTGTGGCTCTAGATACCCTAATCCAAACAAAGTCACTAAGCCGTGAGCAGCAGGAAGCCGTTTTGCAGCGTCATGTTGATGGATTATGTCCTAAACAGACTGTGTGATCAAACTGCTATCGACTGTTTTTTGATGGGTGTTAGTCCATTGCATGTTTGGGCCATTATTCGCTTGCTACCAAAAATGCGGCGGGTAGTGGTTAATCGGTTTCGGAAACGTTCGGAAGCGGAAAATTGTCTGCAGTTACTTCGCCGCTCGGCTCCACAAAATAATTACACCGTAGTGTATTTGCCACCTGGCGAACTTGTAAAGGAACTGGCGGATATTTTGGAAGTTATTGATGCGATCGCAAATGTCCACAATATCCAACGCAAGCAGATTCAAGCATGTCAGATGCAAAGACGTTTGGACCGGGGTGCTTTTGAACATAGACTAAAGCTGTTATGGACAGAAGCCTGAAAGCTGCCAGCTAAAGTCAAGGTTCTTGCATCGAGTGCTAAATCGTAAATTCTGCCTTCCCCTACGTTATGTGTTGCATATACTAATTGTTGTAAAATAACTCTCGTAAGGATATTTTCTTGCAAAATTCTTCAGAAGTGTCAAATTCTACGTTAATGACTGCAGAATATATCGAGGTTTTTGATTTCATCATATAGGTTAAATGTGTCAGCAGGATATGGACCGTTCGCGAGTTGTTCTTTCTGGTTTGGTGAATTAATATCGCCTTTTTCATGGATGATAGGATATAGCTTTTGATTGAGAGATTTTGTGTGTCATTTTGCGTTAGGCTCTGTAAGCAGTGCGTTGTAACGCATATACCGGGCCTGCCTAAAACTCTAGTCATCGCTGATTCCTTGACGCGCTTTTTCTAGTTCTTCTTCTATCCATTCTCAGAAACCTATGAACAATATCTAAGTATCTGGTATTTGTTAAGCAGATTGTTGTATGGAGGGTTGGGAGTCCGGAACGGGACCAAAAATTCTGTCGCTAAAGCGAACGTACCAGGCTGCTGCCTGTACCTGGATGATGTAGGCCATGGCGATAATCAGGGCAATTTCAGCTCCTTGTTCTTTACCAAAGGCGGTCATGGCAATGGCCAATGCAATCGATAGGTTACGCATGACGGTACCGTAG
>NZ_JADEXP010000110.1 GCF_015207065.1 Leptolyngbya cf. ectocarpi LEGE 11479
GTCCATCTGGTCATCAGGTGCCCCTGATCGAGCTAAAACAGCTGGCCAATGCGGTGCAGGGGGTATTAGTCATTGACGAAGCCTATGTGGACTTTGCAGAGGAATCGGCATTGAGCCTAGTGCATACCTATGACCATGTGATCGTCATACGCACCCTATCTAAAGGATATGGTTTGGCCGGACTGCGCTTTGGGTTTGGGATCGCCCAGCCCAGCTTACTATCAGGCTTATTTAAGGTGAAGGACAGCTACGGTGTGGATGCGATCGCAAACCGAGTAGCCGCCGCCGCCATAGCTGACCAAGCCTATAAAAATCAACGGGTCGCCCAAATTAAAACCGACCGGCAATACCTAACCACAGCCTTACAATCATTAGGGTTTCAAGTTCCCCCGTCCCATGGCAACTTCGTCCTTGCTACCCATGGTGAGGCGAAAAGACTGCACGACGCCCTGCAGAAAAATGGGATTTGGGTTAGACACTGTGCTGCCGACAAGCTACGCATCACTGTAGGCACACCAGAACAACACCGGCAGCTATTAGACACCCTAGCCGACCTGCTATAGAACAGCTGCAATGCACGTGATTAAGAACACCCAGACCAGCTACAATACTCCACCTTTGGATAATGACAAACATCAACACATTTAGATACATTAATATATGAAACTAAACCCTGGAGCAACGCTAGAAATCTCAGTATTTCAGAGGTGTCATTTACCAGACAACGGTGGTAGATAGTATTGTCTCCGCCGGTAATTACTGAATTTCAGTGTCTCCAAATATCCTGTCAACTAAAATCTCTCCGGTGTCATACGGGGGAGATTTTTCTCTTTGACAGGGATTCAGAGAAGTCGATCTGGTAACAGAGAAGAGTTCAATCACGATTACCTAACATCTGTTATTAACAGCCGCGACTTGGGTACTACCCAACAGCGCCGTAGAATCTCTTTTAATATTTCAGCTATCAGGCTAGACACGTAGGTATCCGAACGATTGCGGAGAAAACAAATATAATCTCTCGAACCAAGAACCGTAAAAACTACATTGCCGATATTGATAGGGAAAATCGTCCTATTTATGACCTGGAGATTATAAATTTACTCTTAAGTACTGGAGAAGAGAACAATAAAACAAGTTAAGTTATCAACAACACTAAATCATGGAGTAACACCGCAATCCACAATCGCTATTAAGTACGGCACCGCTCGGTTCTGGTAGCACAGCCATATGCACGTGGCTATGGATGTAGTGTCTCCAAAATATCCTGTTAATAATCTCCCGAGCAATTAGCAAGGGAGATTTTTTTTTACCGATTCACAGTCGTCACTGGAACCTGGCCCATAGCATCTTTTAGCATGTCCATAAACGCAAAGACGGGGGGCGTTAGCAAGGCATCGGCTAGAGTGGCGACACAAATAGTGCGATAGAACGGTTCTGGTAGACTGTGTACCTGCACACCAGCAGGAATCGGTTCAGCCGCCAAGCGGGGGGATATGGCTGCCCCTAGACCTTTGGCTACCATATTGACAATGGTGGCGTCAGAGCGAATTTGATAGGTAGGTTTAAGCTCAACACCATACTGGCGACCATGGTGGATCACCATGGCATCACAGCTATCGCCATCGGGCGCCATGATCAGTGGGTGGGATGTGAGGACTTCCCAGGTGAGGGGATCTGGCAGAACGACATCCGGCGGAAACAGAACGACAAACTCATCTCGCGTCAGCTTGGAGGCTTCTAAATCGGGGGCATGGGGTAGGTAGGTAATGCCCACATCAGCCTTGCCTTTGCGTAAGTCGGCCTCTACGTCGGGGCGGTCGTCATATTCGGCAATGGTGATTGCGATCGCAGGATACCGCTGACAATACTGGGCCATCACCTCCGGTAAAATGTGGGTGGCGGCACTGCGAAACGCTGCAATTCTTAATTGCCCGCCTTCAAAGCCTTTGGCCAGGTTAGCCTGCTGATAAATATCCGCAATCAGATGCAGCACATGGCGCGCCCGCTCAACAATTTGCTGCCCCACCGGGGTGGGCACCGCCCCATAGCGCCCCCGAGAAAACAGCACCACTCCCAAATCTTCTTCTAATGTGGCGATGGCATAGCTCACAGCCGACTGTGATAGCTGCAACTGCAGGGCTGCCTCACTAAAACTGCCCCCATCAGCCACAGCGATCAGTACTCGCAGCTGCGAGGGTTTTAGTTGCCCTAAGCGATCCTGTGCCATGGTGTCTTTGCAGAATAACCCCACCCATTGTGCCAAGTTCTAGACCATTCACCCATGGAATCCACTGATAGCGTCCATGGAATGGGTTTATGGGAGTTACGGCAAAGCAGGGCACCCACCAGATGATGCCCCTAGGGATAATCTCTATTTTTCTAGATTAAATAGCAGCTTCTTCTCATCGTCAGAGAAAGACTTGGGGGAAGGATTGACCGTCTTTGCTTGCGCATAGGCTTTCTGCACTGCAGGACGGGCCTTAATCGCCTCAAACCAGCGCTGCAGGTGGGGAAAATCGTTTAGATCTTGCCCCTGATTTTCATAGGGCACAATCCAGGGATACATTGACATGTCGGCGATGGAGTAGTTCCCAGCCACATACTCACGATCGGCTAAACGCCGATTGAGCACACCGTAGAGACGGGCTGTTTCTTTAACATAGCGCTTGATGGCATAGGGAATTTTTTCAGGGGCATAGCCCGAAAAATGATGATTTTGCCCCAGCATGGGCCCCAGACCTCCCATCTGCCAGTAGAGCCACTGCATGACCTCAGCTCGCCCCCGCACGTCTGCGGGTAAAAACTGCCCCGTTTTCTCCGCTAGATACTGCAAAATTGCCCCCGACTCAAACAGGCTAATGGGGTCGCCGCCGTCCGTGGGCTCCGGGTCTACAATAGCTGGAATCCTGTTATTGGGAGCAATTTTGAGAAACTCAGGCTGGAACTGATCTCCCTTACCAATATTGATGGGGTGAATGGTGTAAGGAACGTTCGCTTCTTCTAAAAAAATCGTGATCTTGTGGCCGTTGGGGGTGGTCCAATAGTAGAGGTCGATCATGATTCGATGCTTTGTACGAAAACATTGAACTATTGTAGCGTGAGTTTTAAGAGTTGACTTCGACTTCGCTCAGTCGGCTTCGCCTCCTGATAGCTGAGCGAAGTCGAAGCTCAGACTATGGCAGGATAGAACGGTTGCATTAGGGAGCACAGCCCATGGCACTATCAAAAGCGGAATCCAAACAGCTATTAGAGCGAATAATTTTTGAAGAAACCGCTCCCAAAGACTGGGTGCAGGATGTGTGGGGCCTGAGCCCCATGCATGGTGACGAGGCGGCCAAACTATTTGACGTATTTGAGGCGTTGATTGAGTGCTGCTCTGAAGAAAAACTAGAAAATTTGGTACAAAGTCTAGTGAGAGCCCAAGCGGAGGCGTAGCATGAGCACCTGGGATGCGGACCGATTTTTTACGGTAATTGAGGAGTTAGTCCTGTGTCATTCTCCCAGCGGTGTGGAAAATGAGGTGAATCGCTATATTCAGCAGTGGTTAGATCGTCTTGATGTCGAGCATTGGCAGGATGAAGCTGACAATATTGTTGTTAAAATCCCAGGCCGCACCAGTGAGGGAGCCATTGCTGTGACGGCCCACAAGGATGAGATTGGTGGGCTGGTAAAAGGGATTGAAGCGGGCGGCAGACTCCAGGTTAGACGCTTAGGAGGTTCTTACCCCTGGGTCTATGGAGAAGGTGTTGTGGATCTCTTAGGTGACAAAGAAACAATCTCTGGCATTCTCAGCTTTGGTTCTCGGCATGTTTCCCATGAGTCTCCTCACAAATCCCAACAGGACAATAAAGCTGTTCTATGGGAGACGGCCTGGGTTGAGACTAAACTCTCGACACCAGAATTAGTCAGGGCGGGGATTCGTCCCGGAACTCGTATGGTGGTCGGCAAGCATCGCAAACGGCCTTTTCGTTTAGGGGACCACATTGCTAGCTATACCCTAGACAACAAAGCGTCGGTGGCTATTTTGTTAGGCTTGGCAGAACAGGTTAAGACACCTGCCGTCGATGTGTATTTGGTGGCCTCTGCTAAAGAAGAAGTCGGGGCTATCGGGGCGCTGTATTTTAGTCAGCGACAGCGGCTGAGTCGGCTAATTGCCTTAGAAATTTGTCCCCTGGCCAAGGAGTATCCGATTGTAGATGGGCCGAGGCCAGTGTTGTTTGCCCAGGACAGCTATGGTCTTTATGATGAGTTACTCAATCAAGAGCTGCTTTCAGCAGCGGCGACGGTTGGCATTAATCTACAGCAGGCGGTGGTCTCTCAGTTTGGCAGTGATGCATCGATTGCGACGAAGTTTGGCCATGTGCCACGGGGGGCCTGTTTGAGTTTTCCCACCCAGAATACCCACGGCTATGAAATTGCGGATTTGGGTGCGATCGCAAACTGCCTCACCGTTCTCACCGCATATCTAAACCATCCTTAAAACAGACAGAGCAGGCAGTCTATTCCACATCCCAGGTCCAAACCATAGGTTCCGCTTCAGATGTCGTCACGATAATGACCAAAACCAGACCCTCGCGCTCAATAAACTCCATCCGGCATAGACCAAGACCCGTACCCGCACAGTCTCTCACCTCCTCATAGCCTAAGTCCCGCATATTTTGTACAGAGGTACTGACAGTGTCAAGCGGAGGATGAGTTTTTGGAGCCCAAATAGTTTGATCAATCAGAGCACGGGCCTCAGCATAGGGCATACCAGCTTCCATACCCGTAATAATCTCAGGCAGGGAGTTTTGGTTTTGATTATGCTGAGCAATGTCAACAGAATCAGCCTGAGCAGCTGCAGATGTATCTTTAGAATCAGAAGCATCAGACTGCTCAGGCACAGACATGTCTTTCGTATCTATCGTCTGATCTGGCGCTTGGCTCTGAGCAGAAACTGACTCAGCTAATTGTTCAGACTCTGCAGCCGTATTAACTGAAACTAGGGCCTCAGCACTGTGGGAAACCGTCACAGCTGACTTTTCGGCACCTACAGCCGCATGGGTACTCGCTTGCCGAGAATCAGTCTCCAGTGTGACTTGGTTACTATCTGTGGGTGTGCAGCCTAGACTAAGCACGCCAACAGACAACAGAAGCAAAGCAGTATAGGATTTTCGAGCGTGCATCTTATCTTGCATGAATATTGACTACTGGTGCAATCCAGCAAAGTGCAGGACTAGCCTAACTAGACTACAAACGTCACTCCATGATTCCCCACAGCTTTGATAGCTCTATAGAATCTTCTAAGAAACCTTGCCTGTACGGATTCTGAAAGCTACCCAAAAGTTCATCAGACTTAGAATCATCACAGCAGCAGACAGCAAAAGCCCGAAAAACATAAATGTTTTTCGGGCTTTCATCAAAAATTAGCCGATTTCGCCACAACGCTAAGATTCAGCTATCGGCAAATAAACCAATAGTTCATGAGGTTAGCACTAGTTAACGCGGCAATTTTCCACAATTCTCTGCGTCTCTTTTTGTACACCTAGAGCCCAATCTTCACCAGCCTGCAGAGACTTTTCAACAGTGTCTAGAGCCTGATAAAACAACTGCCAGCCAGCCTCCTCATGCTCATAAGTTTGTTGCAATTCACTCGGGTCTCCTTGAATAAAGTCCAAACCTTCCTGCAATTGGGAGACACCCGTATTGATAAACTCAGTTGCTTCATCCGACTTACCGGCATTAAACAGATTCGCCACCTTGAGGGAAAATCTCAACATAGCCACGGTAATGGGTAGCTGGGAGACAAAACACCCTGTAAAGGGATCAATGTCTGACTTAATACTGCCAATCTCCTCAGGGAGAGCATTGGCATTGGCAGAGAACAACAAAATCCGTAGATAATCGCCCACCTGCTTACCCACTTTTGCCATAGCAATGGCTTCCTGGGCAAAGCCTTCTTTGTCATGGCGCATGATCAAACCAGATGCATGGGCATAGCCTAGGTTTGGCTGCTGCCCACGGGCCGACAGAATATAAGCCTGGTCTTCCGCCCGACCAATAAAGCTAGGGGTAAATGTACGATAGCGGCGCAGACTGTCCACCAGAATGCCGTTGGTACCACCCGTCACATGGATCCGTTGGATAGCCTTAGTTTCCCCATCAAAGTCTGTCCCCGTTGCATAGCGAGTCATCATTTCCGCCTCTGTAGACAGCGCCTGGGGCAGTTTGCTAAAGAACACATACTCATCAGGACTGAGCTTTGGGTCAGGAACCGTCACATCAGGGGTAAAGACTCCGTTGTGGATATCCCGCTGATTGACCAGTGCCCCTGCAATCATCCCCAATTCAATGGGTTGCCCGGAAGAGTCCTGCCCCGTAGCACCCCATAGCGGCGTCTGCAGATGGCCAAAGGCGGTGGCCCCTGTTTGCTCCAGCAGCTCAGCTTGAGGAAAGACCTGATCGAGGTCAATCTTAAAGGTGGCCTTAATGTCCGGATCTACCAGGGAATTCCACAGAGCAGAGATGGCCTTGAGAAAGCTGTAGTGCCGACCATAGCGACCATCCACACCAAACACGGCCAGCATTTTTTTGGCATCTTCATCGGGAGCAAAATGCTCCAGAATAGGCAGTAATACCTTGTCGATCAGACTAGTGGTGTCCGTCTCGGTAAAGGCAAAAATATTGAGCTGTTCCAAAGGCTCACTGGCAGCTAGCACCTGTTTTAGATAGCTTTTACCCAAGGTTTGCAGGCGCTCATGGGTGACAGACACCGACAGCACGCAGTTTACTTTGTCAGTAATACCGGATTGCTCACGCTCAAACTCGACAGCATGGTTTAGGTGCTTGAGACCATAGAGAATTTCATTGCACTCTTCGCCAATACCAATGGGAATGGGGTGATCGTACCAGTAAAGCTGAGGATCATCGGCAGCCTCTGCTAGCTCAGCTTGGAAATCAGCATCAAACTCTGATAGATCGGTCGAGGCCAACGGCATGGTCAGCAGCGCATTGGAGGTAAACAATACTTGCTTAGCCGGGTTTTCAATGGGATTAGGGTTGAGATGGTCAATGGCAACTGTACGCTTTTCCCGTAAAGCATCTACCCGCTCAGCTTCCTGTCCCCAGATGCCCGTACCTTCAGGGAAGAGTACGGACCACACTGCATTGGCTGTAGCCACAGTGTCTCCAGCCGTGTCTGCTAGAGTGGCGGCCATCTGGTCTAGATTGGCCTTAAATTCAGCATCTTGGCCGCAGGCCTGCTCCAGTTCTTGGGCGATCAGCTGCGCACTTTGGGCATAAAATTTAGCTGCTTTGCCCCAATCGGGTGAAGCGGATAGTTTATCTAGATATGTATGGGCTTTAGCAAAACTGGGGTGAGTTTCACCCGCCAAAATAATCAGGAATGCCGCATTAAGATTTTGCAATAACGATGTGTCATCTTGCCCGTCGCTGGTTAATTCCAGGGGGAGAATGGCAGTCGCATCAGCACTTGAAGGCTGAGTTAGAAAATTCAGAATAGGATTGAGGGCTGTCATGAATTTAGAAAAAATGTCTAGGGGACAACTCAAGGATGATTTAGACCGGGGCTGAAGCTCAGCCTCGATCATGTTGAGATACACCCCTATAGTTTTAGGTCAATCTGCCCCAGAGTATGGTGATGCGGACTTCAATTTACTTCGAAGTTCTGCTGAAGTTTTAGTTCTCCTATCTTTCAAATCCTCTTAAAAGCACAGTACATTCCCCCTAAACCCTCTCCATGAGGGATTTCCATGACTGGGTCATCTCCTCCTCGGCTGATTCCAGCCCAATATTGCAGCACATACCAGAAGGAATAGCATTAGGTGGAAGAATGCAATGGGAATAAGAAAAGTTAGTGCCCAGGACGGCCAGCTTCTGACTGTGAGCGAATCGGAGTCAACATTGTTGATAAACGCCTGAATCGTTGACCTCTGTTGATTTTGTTTTTGCCAACCATCACTATAGTAAACAGTCAGAGGAATCCGTTTAGATGAGGTTTGAATCATGAGTCGGCTGATGCCTCTTGGTCGACGCTGTAAGTTCACGCCTTTGAGTTCAGTGATTGGAAAACGGTAGTAGTAAGGGTGACCAAGGCTTACTCTGACGAAACTACAATCGCCTTGCTGAGGACTGATGCGCGTACATTTGAGAACGGCATAGTCGGCAAAACCTCCGAATATGATCATCGCCAATCCTAGAAATCCTGGCATGAATATCAGCCAAACAAAACATTAGCCATTGCCAGTTGACCGCTGTGAGCGGGGAAGTTTCTCTAGTTTCATATCAGGGGCTTCGCGCTAGATGTGTAGTGCTGCGCTCTAAGTCATCGTAAACCTTTTACGAGTGGAGGACGTTCAGGTAGCTGCCGCCTTACCGGTTCAGATGCGCGGATGTGTCTTGCCAAAAAACCTGATAGCGTAATCCATGACATCCCCATCAGACCCACGCTTTGGATAACCGCCCCCATTACTGGCAGCTGCTACCTTATATCCGTCGCCAGCAGGCCATCCTAATTCCTGCTTTTATTTGCACCCTGGTCTTTACTATCTACTGGCCGATTCTCGCTAAACTCGGCGGTCTGGCCATCTCTGCTCTGGTCCAAGGGCAAGTCGCTACATTTGGCCGCATCGCTGCCGTTACCCTTATCGGTCTACTAATCCAAAAGGCGGCCCAGTATGGTCAAGACTCCCTCATGGCTAAGGCCGCGTTTCGGGTAGCTCACCAGCTGCGCACCCGCATCTATAGTCATCTGCAAACCCTCAGCCTCACCTATTTCGAACAAACCAAAACCGGGGACCTAGCTTACCGCCTGACTGAAGATGTGGATCGCATTGGCGAGGTGGTGTACAAACTCTTCCATGATTTTGTTCCTTCGGCACTGCAGCTAGTTGTTATCTTTGGCTACATGATTTATCTCAACTGGCAGCTGACGGCAACGGCGCTGATTCTGGTTCCGCTACTGGCTGTCTTGTCCGGTTGGTTTGGCGAGAAAATGCTGACCGCCGCCCGCCGCAGCCAAGATAAGGTAGCGGATCTCTCTTCGCAGGTAGCGGAGGTCTTTAGTGGCATTCGTTTGGTACAAGCCTTTGCGGCAGAAGACTACGAGATTAAGCGTTTCTCTCACGCATCTGCTAACAATCGGGATGCTCGCTACTCGGTGGCCTGGCTGCAGGCTGTCCAGTTTCCGGTGGTGGGATTTCTATATGCGGGCATGATCGTGATTTTGCTGCTGGTGGGCACCTGGCAGATTAGCCTTGGCAACCTGGCTCGCGAGGGGTTTGGCACCTATGTGATCAATGCCCTGTTGCTGATCGATCCGGTCAATCATGTGATTCAAAACTTTAATGAGTTTAAGCAGGGAGAAGCCTCCATTGACAGGGTGCTAGAGCTTTTTCACATTACGCCCCTGGTGCAAAATGCGCCTGGCGCAACACCGCTACCGGCTGTCACTGGCCAGGTGGACTACCGCGACGTTAGCTTTGCCTATGAGCCTAAGCAGCCGGTGTTAGATCATGTAAATCTCTCCGCTGCCCCTGGACAGACTATTGCCCTGGTAGGTCTCTCGGGTGCGGGAAAAACTACATTAGTTAATCTGTTGTCCCGGTTTTATAATGTGGCAACAGGAGAGGTTTTGATTGATGGTGTGAATATCCAACAGGTAACGCTGCAAAGCCTGCGACGACAGATTGGCATTGTGCCCCAGGAGACTATTTTGTTCTCTGGCACCCTGGCGGAGAATATTGCCTTTGGCCAGGCTGATTTTGACCTGGCAAATGTAAAATCAGCGGCCCAGGCGGCCAATGCCCACGACTTTATCAGCCAGTCTGCCCAGGGTTACCACACCTGGGTGGGAGAGCGGGGGGTGAACCTATCGGGCGGGCAGCGTCAGCGGATTGCGATCGCACGGGCTATCCTCTTCAACCCTAAAATTCTTATCCTAGATGAGGCAACTTCTGCCCTCGATGCGGAGTCAGAAGCGTTAGTACAAGAAGCACTGGAACGACTGATGCAAGGACGGACGGTGTTTGTCATTGCCCATCGCCTAGCAACGGTGCGGCGGTGCGATCGCATCCTTGTAATGGAAAAAGGGCGCATTATTGAATCTGGCACCCATACCGAACTGCTCCACCAGGCAGGTCGCTACGCTAGCTTCTATACCAAACAGTTTCAGCTCTAATGGGATAGAGTGTCCTGGTATTCACTTACAAAACTTTACATATTGGTGGGGTTTTGATTTTTTTTCACCACGAGTTCAGTGTTGTTAGAAATTATGGCGAATTATCTGGTATGGGATACAAGGGTGTCCTTACTTAAGGAAGTTTATGTTCGGCAGTCGCTACCGGGTCATCAAGCAGCTAGAAAATGAGGGTACGACGTACCTGCTCAAGCATGGCGTATGTCAGAATCAGGCACTCTGGAAAAGTCTATCCCCAAATCGTCCATGCTCACGTCGGCAGGCATTAAAGTTTCTAGGGTTTTCGACCGCTAGCGCCATGGTTACCCTCGGGTGCCGAGGCACGGCTGCAGATTTAATGGCGCCGACAGGAAGCCCTCTAAAGACCTCTAGAGTCAAGACGATCCAGGTAGGTGCCGAAGGTCAGATCACCTCAGAAAAATCCATCACAGCCGATTATTTTGATGAGCCCTCCCTACGCTCACAGCTGAGTAAAGCATTGCCTCTGCGTATGGTGCGCATACCGGCGGGGGAGTTTTTGATGGGCTCGCCTCCGACAGAAGCCCAGCGGGAAGAGCAAGAAGGTCCTCAGCGGACGATTCAGGTGCCCAGCTTCTACATAGGTGCCTTTGTGATTACCCAAAGACAGTACGAAGCCGTTATGGGGGATAATCCGTCTTACTTTACCGATGATGACGGTAAAGATGGGGCCAATCTACCGGTAGAGCAAATCACCTGGAACCAGGCTGATACGTTTTGCAAAGAACTCAGTAAGCTGACGGGACGCACCTATCGTCTACCCAGCGAAGCCGAGTGGGAGTATGCCTGTCGGGCTGGGACAACAAACTCTTTTTATTTTGGTGAGGAATTGACAACAGACATTGCTAATTTCTTTGCAGATTTTAGCTTTACTGAAAATTTTGAAGAGAATTATCGCAACACTCCGGTGGCCGCTGACAGCTTCTGGCCCAATGCATTTGGGCTGTATAACATGCATGGCAATGTTTATGAGTGGTGTGCTGACGACTATCACGATAGTTATAAAGGAGCCCCCACGGATGCCAAGCCTTGGATGTCCGGTGGCGCTGCCTCTAAGGTGATGCGAGGAGGCTCGTGGTTTAACGACACACCCTACTGTCGTTCCGCTGCCCGCGACAAAAACAGCCTCACCGGACACAGCAACTCTTGTGGTTTTCGGGTAGTCTGTGAGCCGATTGTTTGATGTTGTCTCCTTAATAAGGCAGAGACTTTTATTAATTCGTCCAAACTCAGATGGTGGAAGCGCGCATAAACAACACTAAGTAGAATGTGCTAGGCGATAGCCGCAACGCATCAGTGCTCTGAGCTAACTTCTTCGAATCAGGTCTAGACCACAAATCCCGGCAAACCCTGCGAAGAAATAGGCGGCAAATTGACCTGGATGAGAATCAAGCAAGGGATAGGCTGAACCAATCAACCGCCCGGAGTGACCACTGGCTGCAAAAATTAATACAAATGCCACTGCACACAGGGCTATGCCTTTGCCCATCACATAGCGTCTATCGTGCGGATATTTAGGGGACATGGGGGACTTGTGCATCGTTGGCTCTCGCCGTTTTAACTGTTTGCCATTCATCGGTCTACTCCCTAGATGCCATCAAAATCAACCCCACACCGCCCCCCATCAGGAGTGCAGCTACACCAGAGACCTCACGATTGGGGATCAGACTAATAGCCGTAAATAGCAACCCGATTCCAAACATAACGCTGCCAAGGATTGCGATCATACGTTCAGAAAAATTCATCATAGCCATCGCCGGACAGGGTCTGGTTCTAATTGTAGAGGGGCAACCGTTTTTTACAGCATTCTGGACATAACTGGTTGAATATCCAGCACTATAGTTTTTTATCCTCTGTTCGTTCTCTGTTTGACTAAGGGAAAAACCCCAGGTTTCACCTGGGGTTTAGTGCAGTACCCTATGGCTGAGAGTTTCATCTGGGAGTTTCATCTAGCGCCCATGGTCGTATCCGATCGGACTGAACAACTTCAGCTATTGCGCGATAGCCTGCGTCCTGGCCAACGTCGCTTGGCCGACTGGCACGGTGGGCCACTGGCCGTATCGGCAGTGCCTGGTTCGGGCAAGTCCACAGGTATGGCAGCTGGGGCTGCGATCGCAATTGCCCAGTTTCAGCTCCACGCCCGCAAACAGCTAGTTCTCGTCACCTTTACTCGCTCAGCCGCAGCCAACCTCAAGGCCAAAGTCCGCCAGCATCTCAAGGAACTCAACCTGCCCTATAACAGCTTTGTTGTCCATACACTGCACGGGTTAGCCCTCAACATCGCCACCCACAACCCCGAAGTCTCCGGTATCAACCTTGACACCACCACACTGGTCTCCCCCAACCAAAGCAACCGGCTGATCCGCACCGCTGTCGAAGCCTGGATTTACGACCAACCCCAGATGTATCAACGCCTGATGGAAGGCCAGAGCTTTGATGGCGAAGAAACCGAACGCCTGCGGCGACAGTCGGTGTTGCGCACAGAGGTGCTGCCTGCTCTAGCCTATACCGCTATCCATGAAGCCAAAAGCTCTGGGCTGCAGCCTGCTGATATCAGCCTCATCGGGCACCAGGCTCCCCCCAATATCTACGAATTATTAGAGGTGGCCGCAGGTCTCTACGAGCAGTACCAAGCCCTGCTCAGCCAGCGAGGACTGATCGATTATGACGACATGATTTTGGCGGCGCTCAAGGCCTTGGACGATCCAGATATCTGTCGTCGCTGGCAAACTCAAATATTTGCAGTGTTTGAAGATGAAGCCCAGGATTCATCGCCGTTGCAGACACAATTACTGGAGAAACTGGCGGCAAATCCAGAGTCTGACCAGGCAGCAGTCAATTATTCAGGCCCCCTAAGTCCCCCAAGTTTGGCGGACTTTGAGATGAGTTCCCCTTCGAAAAAGCCTTCCCAAACCAGGGAGGCTAGCGAAAAAAGCTCCCTCCTCCCAGGAGGGTCTAGGGGAGCTAACCTGGTCCGGGTCGGTGACCCCAATCAGGCGATCAATTCCACGTTTACGCCTGCCGACCCGGTGTTCTTTAATCAGTTTTGTGACGCCAATCGGCCAGAACGGCTGGCCACCATCGCCCAGGCTGGCCGCAGCAGCCCAGTCATTATGACCGCTGCCAACTATGTCCTCACCTGGGTCAACCAGCAGTTTTCTAGCACCACTGCCCCCTTTCGAGAGCAAGCTATTTTGCCAGTGCCGCCCGACGATCCGCAACCTAATGCTAATCCGGCTCCCTTGGGGCAGGGGGTGGAGTTGATGAAACCTGCTGACGTGACCGCCTCCGTTCAGCAAATTGCTGAGCGTGTCAAAGGACTGATAGCTGACTGGAAAGACGCGAACACAATGCCAGCAGAAGCGCCTACCCTGGCAGTGCTAGTGCGGGAAAATCGTCAAGGTCGATTTATTCGAGAACTGCTAGACGATCCTGAGCGGTTGGGTTTTGACTTTGTTGAGACCACCGGGCTAAAAATCTATGATGTGGGCAGTCGCGATCGCAACACCCAAGTCCCCCTAGAAATGTTGCGACTGCTGCAGTTTATTGAGCGCCCCCATTCCCCCGACTATCTCAAAGCAGCCCTCCGTGTCCTCGTCGATCGTCAATGCATTCCTACCCAAGACCTCAACCCTCTAGCGACCAATCCTGAACAGTTTCTCTATCCGGGGCCACTTCACCCCCCACTGACCACCGAAGCCGCCTTACAGGCACGACGCTACTGCAACAGTCTGCTGCGCGCCCGGTTCAATCTGCCGCCCTATCATCTGATTCCCTTTCTGGGCACCACCCTCAACTACAACCAAAGTGAGCTGGCCACCGCCGATAAGCTAGCAGCTCGTATCGCCCAGCAAATTTCAGATAGCAGCCCCAGCACGATGATTGGCGTGCTGCAGGAAATTGTCAGTTCTGAACGGTTCGACGCCATTGAAGCAGAAGACACCGAAGCCCAATACACCCGACCGGGACAGCTCACCATTATCACCATGCACAAAGCCAAGGGTCTGGACTGGGATGCGGTCTTTATTCCCTTTCTCCATGCCAAACTCATCCCTGGCGAACCTTGGGTCCCTCCTCAAACCGAGTTTCTTGGAACTGTTTCCCTACCCGATGTGGCCCGTGCCCAGATTCGCGCCTATGTCCACGGCCACCCATCCATTCCCGATATTCCCACGGCCTGGCACCGTGCCAACGATCTTAAAAAAGCTGAAGAATTCCGCCTACTCTATGTCGCCATGACCCGTGCCAAACGTCTGTTATGGATGAGTGCGGCCCAAAAGGCCCCCTTTGCCTGGAGTAATCCAGATAATTTACAAGAAACAGCCCCCTGTCCGGTCCTACCGGTCTTGGGTAAGTTCTTGCGGGAGTCAGGCACGGAACAGCTTTAGAATTAAAAGCATGTAATTTTCACCCTGCTAAAAAATGCCATGGCTAGAGCGGTTCTAAAATTTTCGTCTGAAGACTGTGGCATCTGCCACAAAATGTCCTTTTATGATGCCAAGGTAGCTGATGAACTGGGGCTAACCTTCGTCGATATCAAAATGCAGGACACCGCCACCTACCGTAAGTATCGCAAAATTTTGCTGGCGGAGTATCCTGACAAGGCAGACATGGGTTGGCCTACCTATATTGTCTGCGAAGAACCGGAAGGGGAGTTCCAAATTTTGGGCACCGTCAAGGGCGGTCATCCAAAGGGAGAGTTTCGGAAACGGCTGCAGGCCGTGGTTGGGTAAGACACTCCACAAAACGTACAGCCGAGCGCCCGCTCAAAAAAAAGCTGGGGTCCGCAATCCCCAGCCTCTCGTGAAAAGATAATGTTGTTAAACGTGAAATGTTATTTGAGGATGCCACAGCGGACCATCTAGCCAGATTGGCCAGATAGCCCACTGAATATAAGTACCTACTCGGATCTAGAGGTAATTCCCCCTAGAGCACACCGATACTAGACAAGCCGATGATGGCTCCAGCACCGATAACGTGCCCTAGACTAGTGCACCCCAACATGGCACCGTGGCCCATACCGCCGAAAAGCTCGGAGGAAGGCAGACCAAGGCCAGTATTCTTGTTCTTAATCCCGTAGCTACCGATTGCGATCGCAATCACGTTACAAATAATCATGACGAGACCCACCTTGGGGCTCCAGGAAACAGTGGCCGGAGCCACTGCCAATAAAGAAGGTAAGTAAAGCAATTTACCGTCTCCTCTCAGAAATAGTATGGTTTTGGAAGCTTGAGGGCCGACTTAGCGCAAACTAAGTACAAACCTTGTCATCATCTTTAATCAACGTGTAATCTGAACGACCGCCTCGTTGCAAGAATTTACAATGGGAGCATAAATGCTTATGGTGCACGGCTTACTTTGGCTACCGTTGCTGATCTTCTTTTTTTGGATCACCTGGGCTGGCTGGAATGAATACCAAAAAGTTGAGACCTACAAACAGTGGGCCACACAGTTTGAGCGGGCCAAATACGACATCTATGCAGCCCTAGGGCAGACTGAGCGCACCCTCACCTGGGGACGACCCACTCGCCAGGGGATCACTGACTTACAAAGCGCTCAGCTTGATCTCGTAGGCAGCATTGAGCTGCTGGTTAAGGGGGAGGGACCCATGAGTCAAACCGTTAACCACCAGACTCAAAAGAGCGAAGCCATCATCCAACTCAACCTAGAGGATGGCAGTACGCCACAAATTCCCTTTACAGATACGGACTTGGCAAAACAGTGGCATGGATTTTTGGTCAAAACGCTAACATCGGCTGAAGATCAGGTGTGAGTAGCGCCAAAGACCTGATCGAAGGCTAACGAGCAAGTAGTTAGGTATTAGCACTGATCCCTGACGGGGAATGGCATGAAAGATTATCCAGGTTGAGACTTTTTTTCAAAGAAGTGTCAGAATACCTGCACTATTGGGAGGTCTGGATGCTTAAATGAATTCTCCAGCTAGCCCTCCCAGCGTTGTTAGCTCTCTACTGGCACCCACATCCCGATTTTCCATGCCAGACATCACCGAATTTTCTCAAAAAAAACTAGCCAATCGTCGAAAAGACCTCAAACGCCGACGGCAAACGCTTTTTTGGCAAAAGCTATGGCGGCATACGGCAATGGTGGGATTAACGATGGGCTGTATCAGTCTGGCCACATCTAGCCGCTGGCAGCTGACGTCTGCTGAACAGGTGCACCTGAGTGGCAATCGGCTGCTGTCAGATGAGGCAGTTTATAAGCTCATGGCCATGGATTATCCCCTGTCTCTCCTCAAGGTGCATCCCCTGGATTTAGAAACCACCCTGATCACCGAGGGACCGATTGCCACGGCCATTGTGCGCCGTCGCCTGCTGCCGCCGGGGCTCAATGTTCGCATTCAAGAACGAACACCTGTTGCGATCGCACTGCCCAATACTGAAGCGGCCATTACATCATTAAATGACGATCCCCGAAGCTTTTCCCAAATGGGTCTGCTGGATGCCAACGGCTATTGGATGCCCTACAGCAGCTTTACCCAGCTAGGTGCCGATGAGCCCGACTTGCAGGTCCAGGGCATGCGTCCTGCCTATCAGAAAGATTGGCCAGCCATCTATCAGGCACTGCAAAAAAATCCAACCCAGATCTCTCAGA
>NZ_JADEXP010000111.1 GCF_015207065.1 Leptolyngbya cf. ectocarpi LEGE 11479
CTCTTATTTCGGTTAAGTGGGCCGATGATCTTTGGTGTAGCTAAGGCAATTAATCGTGAACACAATGCGATTAAAGACTGTGATGCAGTGGTCTTTGACTTGTCAGATGTTCGGCACTTGGGCGTTACCGCGTCTCTGGCCATAGAAAATGCGGTTAAAGAAGCCCTTGATGAAGGCCGTCAGGTCTTTATCGTAGGTGCAACCGGTCAGACTGGGCGGCGGCTTAGAAATCTCAAAGTTTTGAGTTTATTGCCTCCTAATCATATCTTTGAGAGCCGTGAGGAAGCGCTGAAATATGCAGCACATGCCGTCTCGCCAGGGCTTGCTGAGCGCTCAGAGCAGCCCCCCTTAGATTACGGTTCCACTGCCTTGAGTTAGAGCTGCATGGCTGATCTCTAAGATGGTTTTATCGGCAACCTATTAGCTAGTAAGAGCGTTCCAAAGATCGGTTATCCCCTAACTCAGCAACAGGAGTTATCGCATGAGGATCTATCTTCATGCGATAACTCCTGTAATGATTGGGTTCTACGCTGTGGTCGCATCGCAAAAGACAACACACCATGAATACCCTCACTCTTTTTTGGATTGTCCTACCCTTGTTTGTGGGGTTCAGTATTTATCTTCTACCCAAACTGGATCGGATTCTGGCAATCACGGTTGCATTAGTCTCGCTGGGCTACGGACTGTGGCATGTGTTCAATCCGGCACCTGTGAGTTGGCAATTATTAGACAGCTTTGGCGTCAGCTTATTCATAGATGGTCTGAGCGGTTTCTTTATTTTGACCAACGCTGTCGTGACCACAGCCGTCATTCTTTACTGCTGGCATAGTGAAAAAGGCGCTTTCTTCTATACACAAGCCGTCATTTTGCATGGCAGTGTTAACGCGGTGTTTGTCAGCGCAGATTTGATCAGTGTCTATGTGGCCCTAGAAGTTATTAGCATTGCCGCATTTTTGCTGATCGCCTATCCCCGAACTAACCGCTCTATATGGGTTGGGTTGCGCTATCTATTTGTGAGTAATACAGCGATGCTGTTTTACTTGCTCGGAGCGGTGCTGGTCTATCAGGCAACTAATTCGTTTGCCTTTAGCGGATTAGCAAAGGCTCCAACAGAAGCGATCGCACTTATTTTTGTGGGTCTTTTGACCAAAGGCGGCATCTTTGTTTCGGGACTATGGCTACCGCTGACTCATTCCGAGTCGGACACACCGATATCAGCGCTCCTGTCAGGTGTTGTTGTCAAAACGGGGGTCTATCCGCTGGTCCGATTTGCCCTCATGGTGCCTGAAATTGATCCGATCGTTCGCATCTTTGGCGTGGCGACTGCGCTGTTGGGTGTCGGCTATGCTGTCTTTTCTAAAGATGCCAAGCGCATTCTGGCCTTTCATACTGTTTCTCAACTCGGGTTTATCTTGGCGGCACCAGCGGTCGGGGGCTTTTATGCCCTCACCCACGGTCTGGTAAAATCGGCCCTTTTTCTAACCGTAGGCAACTTGTCTAGTCGGGATATAAAAGTGCTGAAACAAAACCCTATGCCTACTAAGATCTGGATAGCGTTGGCCATTGCTAGTTTTTCGATCTCAGGCTTTCCATTGCTGGCAGGGTTTGGTGCTAAAGTACTCACCTCAAAGAATCTAGTGCCCTGGCAGGTGATCGGCATGAACATCGCTGCGTTTGGCACCGCCATATCCTTTGCTAAGTTTATTTTTCTACCCCATACCCCAGGACTGCCGACAGATAAGGTAAAACCAGGCTTTTGGTCAGCTGTGGTACTGCTGCTCAGTGGATTGGTCCTGGCCAATGGAATTTATTACGATGCCTATAGCTTGAAAAACATCGTTAAACCACTCGTTACCATTGCAGCCGGTTGGCTAGCTTATTTCCTAGTTTTTCAAAAGCTGTCGATCAAATTACCTCGTGTGGTAGAGCAGTTCGACCATTTGATTGGTGTCATGAGTCTGGTGTTGACTCTTCTATTTTGGATGGTGCTGGCATGATTGGCAGGTGTCGTCGGTAGTCCTGACTCAGAGCAATGATCAAAACCCCTCTCCCCACGAGTCAGAGGAGGCAGGTGCTTTTTGAGCGGCAGCGGGTTCTGCTTCCCTGGCTTCCATAAATCTGTTGGTCGAAAGGCATTTCACCTGACTAGGCAAGATAATGTCAGACTTGTAAAAACAGGCAAACTGATTATCCACCAGGCCAGAAATCTGACTAAAATCGGCATTGGCGACATCTATGCGCTGTGTCCCGTCGGCAAATATGGTGCCCTGAAAACGACCTCGATAGGGAAACTTCTCACCCCCAAGACAGTAGAAGCGAGTGCCAACCAGGTAGGCATAGTCAAAAATTGTTGCATCAGAGGTGACCGTAGAGCTAAAGTCAGTGCCAGCTAAATTGGCTCCTGTAAAGATGGCCTCTGACAAATTGGCTCCATTAAAACTTGACTTGGCTAAATTGGCCCCTGTAAAGTTACAGCCGCTGAGGTTAGCAGCTGTAAAGTTTGTGCTTTCTAGATTGCAGCCAGTAAAATCAGTGCCGGTTAAGTCAGCTTGCTTAAAGTTAGCCCGACTCAGGTTTGCACCTTTGCCTATGGAGTCTTGCTGATAAGCCGTTACTGGCTGATTAACCGATACAACGATCTGAAATCGATAGCCACGTCCTTCTACTAGAACAAAACGACTGTTGTGAATAACGGTGGGGTGATTATCATCCAGGGCATCAGCATTTAGCCCAGGGTAGTGACCGATAAATATGGATTCGTTAACTCGGGCACCTGATACTAAAACGTCAATATGTTCGCTATCTGGAGCAAACGATGTATCCATGGGATCTCGATCAATATGTCCTCCTAGGACATAGTTTTGATTGAGGGAAGCACTCGCCAAGCTGGAGTCACTGGTTTCTAAAATAATCAGTTTTTTGGGTCCATAGTCTGCCTGGGCCTGCGGATGTACAGCGTTTATGGGGTTGAGCTTTAGAGATTCAGGTTTTTCCATGGGATATTGGTTGCAAGTGCTACAACCACGGGGCGGCTAAAGGAGCAGTCAAGGTCAGATCTACTGAATTAAAGCTGTAGATCTGTACCTTCGGATTTTAGCTAGCCGAATTACGCGATCGCATCCATATTCACAGAACTTACTATCTGGACACGAAGCCCCTGTCCGATCAGCGTCAGTCCTTTTATTTATGCACCCGCTGCAATCAATTGAATGGCCTTAGGCATGGCTGGATCAAAGCCGCTAAAGTCCCAGGAATAAGGATCTTTGGGATCCACTAAGCTCGTTTTGTAGGGAGCCAGGGCCACATAGATGGCCTTTGCCTTAGGATTAATCCGGCGACGATAGTCCGCCAATCGCTGACTCGGGTGAGACTTGCCCGCCCAGCTTTCGCAGTCAGTCCAGAAGCAGAACACATCCACATGGATACGATGGCGGATAGCCCAGTCGTAGGCCGCGGCTGCATCTGTGCCACCAAAGTTTTGGCTGGTGGCTTTGTCCAAAGCTGAACTAAAACTGTCGCGGGCCGTAATCTTAAGATCGCGAAATTCAGTAGCAAACCCGCGAATAATGTAGTTACGCTCAGCTTTGGCGGTTGCCAGGGCCAACGTAGTCGCAATCTCACAGCAGGTCAACCCAACGGAGCTAACGGTGTAATAAGACATGGAGCCCGACACATCCACCGCATGGAGAAATGTTTTGCCCGTAGGCTTGACCACTTCAAAGGAACGCTCAAGGGCGATTTCGAGACTATCTAACACGCGGGGAATGGGCTGCCAGTTTTTTTGACTGCGCCCCAGACTGCCGCCGGACTGGTAGGTCTTTAACGCTTTGAGGATATCAATGGGATGAATGCGAGCTTTACGCAGGAGCTTTTTGCTCTGCAGTCGCGCAGCTAGATGCTTGAGATTCTTGCTTTTATGGGACTTTAGCACCCCGAGATGAGTTAACGAGCCCAGATTACGCAACAGCGCCCCCAAGGGCATCTCCTCAAACAACAACTGCCAGGCATCGCGATCCATTTGACCCACGGGGGCAATCATCTCGTGGGTCAACCGGCCTTGGCGAATGGCGTCTAGCGTTAGGGATGGGTCTCGTTTTACTCTTTCGTACCACCAGATCTGAGACATGGTTTCACTGGGCGGGGTATCAGGTACCGTGTTCCAGCCCTGGGTGGCCCACTGATAAAGGGCCTGGTGGTCAGGGCTGGCTGGCTTGGCATGAAACAGCCGCAGCGCATCGCGATGGCTATAGCCGTGGCGTTGCTGATACTTTAACAACTGGTAGGCCAGGGCCTTGGCATCAGGATTGGTTAGCCAGGACTGGCCACAGGTACGGATCAGTTTGCCAAAACCGCGCAGACTGCGGGTGTAGTTGAGCCATTCATAAAAATGGCTGCCGGTGCGCACCACCTTGAGAAAAATCTCTTGGAACGCCTGCTTGGCGGCGGGAGTTTCTCCCATGGACAACAACACTAGAGCAAACAGGGGGGCGCTGTTGTTGATGGCATGGCCGTCGCTGGCATAGACAATGGCCTCCGCTGTGCGGGCCGGGTCAGCAGCAACAGCCTGGGTCACCACCGTGGCAAATTCTGCGGTGAGTTCATGCTTGTTAGCATAAAAGCTACCCTGGGCTGTACCCAACAACAAACAGCGACGCAGCTGTTGCCACAGGTCAATTTTAAACTGGTACCCGCCGGAACGGCCCTGAACCATGTCTGTTTGACGCCCTGGTATGGGCTGGGTTTGGGAGGTACGGTTGGCGTTGGTAAAAAAGGTATAGTTTGTTTTCATCGCTCGGCCCTCCTGGGCAATTGGGATACTCGTAAACATCGGATAAGGGAGTAGAGCGGGAGTTGCACCCGCATCTGGAGATTCAATGTGACAGGGGGGAATCGAACCCCCGACCTCCCGCGTAGAAGGCGATAACCCTAATTCGTCGACCCTTGCGGATAAGTGGTGAAGAAGGAATTTAGGTGCTCTATCCACTGAGCTACTGTCACTTGGGTGTCGATTTGGCGGTCTGGGCTGTGGCCCGTTCGCCCTTCGACATGTTTAGAATAGGCAAGGCGTTTACCCCTAAGCGAATGCCGTCTGTGGCTGCTCAACGTCTTATATAATCAGCGGTCTACAATTGGGGGGTGCCGGTCAGTTAGGGGGGGACCTCAACTTTGCCAAAAATTAGTTACGGTCCGGTGGCCAAACAGCGCACGTTGAGGGTGCTAATGGCCCTGGTGGACTATGGTAATGATGAGCTGGTGGCGGATGAAGCGGGTCTGGAGCGGTTGCGATCGCACCTTACCCTCCACTGGACCACGGACCGACAGCTAATTGTCCGCACCAAGCTACGCTATCTCGAGGCCCTGGTCTGCCTGGCATCTGGCGATCTATCCAAAGCTCAGATCAAAACGGCGCTACACCATTTAGAAAACCATCTAGAGCTGCTGGAGGATAACCGTGCCAGCCGTCGCGGCTCGGATGTGTGGCACTTTACCCTAACGCTGTGGCACCACCGCCGCGATCGCGCTGCCCTGCTGTCCACCTTTGACCAGGTGTGGGAACAGCGGCGTTGCGATCGCGCCCCCAATCAGCAGAGCGCTATCCCCTGGCAAACCCACTGCCAACAGGCCCTCACCAATCAGATCGGTCTCACCCATAACCTACTCACGCTGTCTGCCCCTAGCAAAACTGACCTGGCCTCCATGCATATGCCCCTAGCAATGGTGGAACGCACGGCAGAAAAAAACACCCAGCAAGCGTCCGATGCGACCACCATCACCACACCGAACCTGCTCAACCATATTCAACACAACAATATTCAAGCCCTGGCAATTGTGGGAGAACCTGGTGCCGGCAAAAGTACCCTATTGCAACAGCTGGCGCAGCAGATTCTACAGCAAACTTCTGACTTGCCAATTCTAGTGCCCTTGGCCTGCTTGGGAGACATGACCCTAGAAGACTATGTGCTCAAAGACTGGCTAAGACTGGCTCTGGGACAGCGCATAGTTGAACCTAAACAACAAAACGACCTGGCCGACCAGATCGAACAGGGGCGGGGTTGGCTATTATTAGATGCACTGGATGAAATGAACCAGGGGGGCAGTTTAGCCATTACCCATCTGGCCCAGCGGCTCCAAGGCTGGCTCAGCAACGGGCGCATTATTGTTACCTGTCGACTGAATCTCTGGGATGCGGGTAAAAACACCTTAGGACATTGGCCCACCTACCACCTGCTGGGCTACGAAGACTATCGCCAACAAATTCAGCCGTTTATTCGTCGCTGGTTTGCCAGTCGGCCTGAGCAGGGAAAAAAACTGTGTCGCCAGCTCTCCCTGCCAGAACACAAACGTCTGCGCAATAATCTCCGCAATCCCCTCCGGCTGGCTCTATTTTGCCGGTTAGGCAACGGCGGCCAGCTACCCACCACCCAGCACCAGCTCTATCAACAGTTTGTCACCGCCCTCTACGATTGGCAACAGGATACGCTGCCCACCACCCTGCTAGAACAGCACCAAATAAACCAGGTGTTATCAAAATTGGCCCTGGCAACGCTCAACGTCTCTACGGTACAGTTTGATCTCTCCTTGGTGACTCAAACACTTTCCACTGAAGACTTTCCCTGGTTTGAACGGGCGATTCAGCTCGGTTGGCTAACGCCCCTAGTTACCCCAACTGGTGAAAAAGTATATGGGTTTCTACACGGTACATTTCGCGATTATTTTGCCGCCCAGGGAGTTGACTGGCAGCATTTTACAACCCCACAGAACAATCAGCTGCCGATGGTGTTACCGGACTGGCAGGCGGTCATTCTCCTCTGGTTGGGCCGCAGTGACATTGCGTCCTCTAAAAAGAACGCGCTGATTCAGGCCCTGATAAGCTTTAAAGACAACTGCGGTCACTTTTTTGAGCACCGCGCCTGGCTGCTAGCGGGCCGCGCCCTGGGAGAATATCCTAATTTTCCCCAAGCCGATAACATTATTCAACAACTGATCGAGTGGCGTTTTAATCTAACCAGAAGCACATCCCCTATTTTGATCGAAGCGGCCAAGGCTGCCCTGGCAGAATCTGACCTCAGCCGAGTTACCCAGGTGCTAACACAGCTGGCCCAGGACCCCAACCAAGATTTCTTTAACCGGTGGATGGCGGCCTACAGCCTGGGGCGCAGCTATGACCGCCAAAGTCGGGCTGCCGTAGAAACTCTCGAAACACTATTGCCCACCGTACGGAGTGACTATCTCAAAATGGATATGGCTCGTCACCTGGGAACATTATCCCCAGGCCATGCCTTAGCCATCAATACCCTGGTGGAGATTATCAACACCAACGAGCAACCGATGGCTAAACGTAAAGCCTCCCGGCGGTTAGCTAAGATTGCCCCTGACCACCCGTTACCCATCACCACGTTAGAGCTGCTGCTGAGCGAGCATCCGCAGAACAAAACAATCCTCAGGGCGCTGGCATCTCTCTGCCCCAATCATCCCACTGTGCTAGATCAGGGAACGGCCCTGACGGCACCCACAAAATCTCACCGACAGGTAAAAAAGCATCAGCCCGATCGGTGTAAACAGCTTAATAGCCTATTGACTCGGCTGACAACCGCAACGAGCGATCGCAACCGTCTACGTCTGGCCCAAAAACTGAGCCAGCTCCAACCAGGGCATCCCCTCGCCATAGAGGTCCTCTGGCATTGCCTTACATCCACCCAGGATAAAACTCAACTCAGGCTAGCCTGTGAAGCACTACAGGTCGCGGCTATTGACAACCAATTACCACAACTCATATCAAAACTACGCCCACGCTATGAACAAGCGATCGTTTCAAAACATAAGGAGCAGCCGTTAGCCTACTTCAAACTCCTCTGGACCTGGGCAGATACCCTAGGCTATTTACCCTTTGCCAAAGCTTGGCAAGGTCTCCACAATAAGCTATGAACCCGTCACTTCAGTAATGAATTACGATTGAGAAACCTACAATGCTAAACGTAGGGATTTTAGACTCTAGCAGAGTCATCGATGGGGAAAGGCGCGTGGGACGATATGACATTGCTCGCAAAATTGAGGGGATGGATCCTGAGCGCGATGCGATCGCAATCTGCCATCTGCTAGCAGGCTATGAGTTTCCCTGGGATATTACCCGTGCTTTAGAAGTTGCCCTACTACGCACCTTTTGTGTGCCCAGCATTGCCAAACTGCTAGACCACACTGGAGAATTTCAGCACCATACCCAAAAGCGCTACGACGATACGGGCATCATTGTCTCAGAGCTGTTTAAGTGGGGCTATGAGCATCCCCGTGGTCAGGGTTTTCTGCAGCGGATGAATGCCATCCACGGTCGTTTTCCCATCACCAACAGCGACTATTTGTATGTGCTTTCCACCTTTATCTATGAGCCCGTACGCTGGTGCGATCGCTTTGGCTGGCGACCTCTGAGTAAGCCAGAAAAGCAAGCCATGTATTACTTTTGGTTTGCCGTAGGGGAGCGCATGGGCATTACCGAGATTCCAGACTCCTATGATCGGTTTGAACACTACAATCAGACCTATGAGCAGGCACACTTTACCTATGCTGCTGCCAATCAACGGGTGGCAGATGCCACTCGCTCCATGCTGTTGGGATGGTTTCCGGTGGGGTTGCGATCGCTCGCCAACACAGCGATTCCTGCGTTGCTCGATGCCCCTCTGCTCAATGCCCTCGGCTGGCAACCGGCTCCAGCTCCCCTCACCCAGTTGCTTAGACAGAGCCTTCAAATGCGTAGCCGACTTCTACGCAAACTTCCCCCCCGCACTCTACCCGATTTCTTTGCCGACCAATCAATTCGCAGCTATCCCCAGGGGTATAACCTGAGTGACATTGGCCCTACATCATTTAAGCAGGCTATCGGGTCTAATAAACAAACCTACAGCGACGCCGCCAAAAAGCAGCCTTAAAAATTTGCGCCAGCTTATTGTCTTCTAAGTGGGTGAGCCTAATCGTTTATAAGATAGAAGATTAGGTGTTTGGCGTCGTCGAACAGGCCCCGAACCCCCAATAATGGGGGCTTTTAAGCCAGTCTCCCCTCAAAAAAGACTGTTTTAACCTACAATTTCACATACGCGAGAAATAGAGAGTATTTTCAGTCTGATTTGCAGTATATGAAAGTATTAGCTGATTTTCTTCTGCTCTAATTTGATTGACAGACTGCATGGCTTCTAAAAATTGAGTTTCCTGCTCCATAACAGCTTGATCACAACCACGCTGTGTCGAACGTAATGGACCAATTGTTATCTCTCCTTCGTCAGCCAATGTAAATGAGCCACCAAAACTATTACATCCACTAAAGCCGCTAATTTGTTGAGCGTCTAAATCTACGGAGATCTCTGCAGGTGGCAAGCTAGTAAGCGCGGTTCCCCCCTGCTCCCAGGCTGTGATTTGCCAAGACGTATTGTTTTCAGCTAATTCAAGAGGAGGTGTAGAGGAAGACGTGTCAGATGATACAGTCATGGACTCAGATGAGCTAGCGTCGGATTCAGCACAGGCAGATAGCATCAGACTCAGGATGAGCAAACAGCTACTGACTGTTAAAGAGATACCTGATTTAACTAGTGCTGATTTAGGTACATGTCTAGATTGCATGATACATCCCCTTAACATATGACATGGGCCAACAAGAATGAACCGTTCAAAGCCCCATACCTAACCTAATCTTAGTGTAGTAAAGGGGCTTTGAACGTATCAGGAATCAGTCGTCAGACGACTAGCGACAGCGGCCTCGACGCTGTAAACGCCAGTCAGAAAGATTTGAATTGTCGCAGGCGTCATAAACTAGTTTGCCAATATTGCCAGCACCACGAGAACCGTACCTGTTGCTGGGAAATTCACGATTCCTACCAAATGAAGAAGCTCCCTGAACCTGAGTCACCCGGTCAGTGTAGCCCCAGCTTGTGACCCCAACGACAATGTCGCGAGCGTTAGCATTGCCATAGCTAGCCCCGGAGGCATTTTGACCCAGGTTAACTAGCCAAGGACCGCCGCTAGAGCCGCCCGTCATTGCAGAACCGAGCCAAGTATTTTCTAGATTATTCCGAGAGACGTAGCTACCATAGGCGTTATTCATCTGCATTTTAAGACCTGAGTCGTGGGCAGCAGGATAACCCAGCTGAGTAATGGCAGCAAATAGATTGTTACCAAATGCGCCAGCAAATGAGGGGGCAGGTCTTGAAAAGCTGTAGTTATCCCAACCATAGCCATAGTAGCCCACTAAATCTCCAGCCTGTCTTCTCGATGAGTTGTTGTTTAAGGCAACTAGAGCAATATCATTATTGCAGACAATACCTCTCGCATTGGGATCACAGGTGTCGGTGCCGTTATAGTAGGCAGCGGGAATCAAATACTGGGTGCTTTCAAAGGATCTATAGGGTTCTGAGCGACTGTCTTTAGCAGGAACAAATTTTACTTTTCTGGCCCAGCCATTGCCCCTTTGCCCATACTCATGGACGCAGTGGGCCGCCGTTAACAACAAGCTACGACCGATTAAGGATGCTGAACAAACAGAATTAAAGGTATTCCCGCCAAAGGCCATGTATAGCTTTCCCGTCCGTCTGTAAGGCATAGCCTGAGCGGGATTAGTCGTACCTCCCACAACACGAGAGGTGCTGTAGGGGACGCCTGAATTACTACCACTTGCATTGGGTGCGATCGCGGTTTCTTCTTGTTCAGAAGACACGGCTGCTCCGGCTGCAGCTGTTGTTTCTGCCGCGCTACTACCAGAAACAATTAGCTGGGGCACGCTAGATAAAATTGGAGTACGCTGCCTTAATTGATTGGCTGGCAGTATATTAAAACTCTGATTTTTATATTGTTGGTTAGCAGATCCAGAAGAAATTGTATCTTCCTGCTTGTTCTGACCACTATTGCCAGAATTTGGTTGATTGCTACTGCCTGATTCACTGGCGGGTTCAGAATCGCTCGTAGAACCAGCGACTCCGTCTAAACACTCCTGTGCACCTGTTTCTGGATTTACCCAAAAGTTGATACATCCGTGGGCATGATTATCCATATTGCTCAGTACAATCGCTGCTGCAGTAATGGGTAGGATAGACAGGGATCGTAAAAAACGCTTGCTGATATTCATTGAAAACATTCTCTAGTGGGCATTTGGGCTTTCTAGGGCAACATAATGCTGAACGGACAGGCACTTATTCACAACCGAGCCATATAATTGTGTGATTTTTATGGGTGAATACAACGTCCCTATGGTAACTAGACGACAACTGCTGAAAACAACTGCACTATTTACTGGAGGTGTACTCATGGGTTGCACTCGTCAGTCTAGGGTTATAGCCCATGGCTGGACAATGCCTGATGAGGCGATGCTCCATCAGCGGACCTGGATGGCCTTTGGGGCTAGTGAACGCATTTGGGGACGACAGCTGCTGCCAGAAGTACGGCGAAATTTAATCACCCTGGCTAAAACAATCGCTCAATATGAGCCTGTTTCTATGCTGGTTAGAGCAGAGGAATATAACTGGGTCCAGGATCGATTGGGGTCTTTAGTGGAGCTGGTGGCCTCCCCGTTAGATGATTTGTGGATACGCGATACCGGGCCGCTGTTTGTGTTGTCTGAGCAGGGCACAAAAGCAGGCATCGACTTCAACTTTAACGGCTGGGGTCAGAAACAAGTTTTTCAACAAGATGCTGCAGTGGCTGAGTTTGTGGCTAAGCAAGCTGCTGTTGAGGTGATTAATACCAGTCTGGTTTTAGAGGGTGGCTGCATTGAGGTGGATGGTCACGGCACTGCCATTATCACTGAAAGCTGTGTACTCAATGACAATCGCAATCCAGGGGTTTCTAAGGCCCAGTTTGAAGAGCGGCTCATGCCTCTCCTCGGTCTAGAAAAGATTATCTGGCTACCTGGCATTAAAGGCTACGACATCACCGATGGTCATACTGATTTTTATGCTCGCTTTGCTAAACCGGGTGTTGTGCTGGCGGGTTATGAACCGAATCCGGAGTACTTTGACCATGAGGTGACTAAACAGCATTTGGAGATTTTAAACACAGCCACCGATGCCCAGGGAGAGTCCTTAGAAGTCATTGTGCTAGAAGCCCCCAGTGCAATCAGAGATATCTATGAAACTGAAGACTTTGCAGCGGGCTATATCGGTTTCTATGTGTGTAATGGTGCCATCATTATGCAAGAGTTTGGCGATGAGCGAGCGGATCAGGCTGCGCAACAGTCATTGCGACAGGCTTTTCCCGATCGGGATATTGTTGCCATTAATATTGACGGGATTGCGGCTGGCGGTGGCAGCATCCACTGTGCCACCCAGCAGGAGCCATTAATCGTGACTGGGTAAGCTTATAGAGGTGTAGGTATAGTTGTAGGCTAAAACTAGTATCTAGTCCCAACTCCGAAACTATGCGCAATTTTACAGCCGTTGGCCTTGGATTCATAGCCCTAATCGCTGGTCTCACCGTTACTTATTTCTCTCGGCAGCAGGCCGTTGCCCAAGCGACAGCTGCCACCGGTCTGGTGGTTAAGTCCAGTCCCTACAGTGTTGAGGAAACGGAGACTCGCTTTAAGAAAATTCTAGAGGCTAAGGGGTTGAATCTATTTGCCACTGTTGACCATGCCCAAAATGCATCGGGTGCTGGTTTGGAGCTGCGGCCCACACGTGTGGTTATTTTTGGTAACCCTAAGGTAGGCACGCCCCTGATGCAGTGTCAGCAGACCATCGCCATTGATCTGCCGCAAAAGGTGCTGATTTGGGAAGATGCGCAGGGTGAGGTACAGCTGGCCTACAATGACCCCCAATATCTAGGTGGTCGCCATCGTCTAGATGGCTGCGGCGCGGAGTCGATTAAAACGATTTCAGGCGCATTAAATAATTTGACTAATGGTGCGATCGCACCCTAACTACCGGCCACACACAGATCATCTTTAACTGTGATCGCTAGCACAGCCCGATGCTTTATTTTCGCATAGGGTGAGTATATAAACAGACCATTCTATTTAGTACCTTCCTATCCCTGACCCTATATCTGAGTAAACAGCCCCCCTATTCGTTAACCTTCTATAGCTAACCCGAAGCCTGCCGTGAACCTAAGTATTTACGGCAGGCTTCTTATTTTGGTGTGATTTTTGGATGCGACGGAAAACTGCCGGGATTACTATCTGGTCAGGACCGCTGGTGCCATGAGCTGGAGCTGTTCCTGACTGACCCAGCGAGTTTGTTGCTCGTTGGCAATCTTGCATAGGTAGTAGTTGCCATCGTCGAGCAGTATTTCGACGGATTGAACGGCCCATTGTTGGTCAATATAGCGAACCGTATCTCCAATGGAGGGCACCCAGCTGGAAGGGCCTACGACCGATTTGCGGGCGAGCAGATAGTCAATGTCTTGCCACAGACGGGTCAGGATTCTTTGGAAGAGTGGTGTAGCGGCGTCAGCAATGGCCGCCAAGATCAGCGTACTGAGAATCATTAGGGGAATTGCGATCGCATACCCCACCTCATCGCCTTGCACCACAAACTCCAGCGTCCGATCCACCACAAAGTTGTGGATCAAGAAAAAGCTGTAGCTATAGGTACCTAACCCCAAGGCCAACCGCCGATTCCAGCCAGCCGCCGTCAGCCGCCGAAACACCACCATACACACCAGCGTGAGCCCTAGGGGCACCAGTAAATCGCACACCAGCCAGCCGAGCTGATAAAACTGACAAATAAAGCCAGCCGCGTAGAGTGATACTCCAACTTGCAATGCCTTTCTCTGGGGCCAAAAAAGCACCCCGCGACCATGCTTATAGGCCTGGGCTGCGACCATGCCAATCACAAATGTACTGAGCTTGGCCAGCAATACATAGAACGGTAGGGGACCGTGAACCGTGTCCAGCATTGTATACGTTGGCTGCCCACCAAAGACATAGGTGGCCAAGGCCCGATACCCCAGGGTGATAACCAGACTCACTGCCACCAGGTGGCGGCCACCCCAGCGATACATCAGCCGATGCAACAACGGAAAACACAGGGTAAAACTCAAGATCAGCGGAATAAACCACCAAGGACCGCTAATGGGCATTAAGAGACTGCCACGGTAGTCAAATAACAACGGAAACGTAGACGCTGCAAACAGATTCCATAGGGTAGGACTATAGCTTTGGGTGGCGGCACCAATCACCCAAAGTATGGGATAGGACAGTAAAGACACGGTCCACAATGGCCACAGCAAACGCGACAGGCGTTTTTGCCAAAAGGTAAGCCAGTCAAAGGAGCGTTGTCTCGTAGCTAGCATTAAACTAAAGCCACTTAACAGAACAAACACATCCACAAACTGAAACCCAAACAGGGTGGGAATACCCAGAAGATGGATCCAGCCTGACAGCGTCATGAGAGAGTTTGCCTCGGGAAGCAGCTGTTGTAGGTTATGGATGAGGCCCGTAGGCTGCGGTGTGTAGCGATACTGAGTAAACAACAGCTGGGCATGGTAGAGCAAGATCATGACAGCCGCAAAAATGCGCAAGCCATCTAACCAAGCTAGACGCTGTACCGCTGCCGAGCGCGTAAAACGACGAGTCATAGTTAAGTATGGGAGTAGATGTTGTTTTCTAAGAGCCTAAAGCCTGGCTGTTTCAGGCACTGCGTAGGCCTTTTCAAAGTTGGCAACAGCAGGTACCACATCCCGTGGTGTCACCACCCAGTCTGTTTTGCCATGGAGATGGTCATAGAGAGCCACCACCGCAATCATGTTCTTAAACAAGCTGTAGAACGGTGTTAACAAGGCATATTGTATGAAATAGTAGGCCGGATAGTGCCGATGGCCTACCTTGGCGGTCACCACTAACTTATAGACACTGCTCAAAAAGGTAACCACTGTTGCCGACAACAAAAATGCATTGTCGGTGAAGCTAATGGTGCCTGTGACTAGCCAGCTACTAAAAACAATCGGCAAAATCTGCACCGACAAAATGGGAAACAGTTCTCGGTAGTAGAGCAAATGTGTCCAGATTAGCTTTTGCCCAAACGTCAGCTGCGATGACTTCCAAAACCGCTTTTGATAGCGCAGGCTGACTTCTAGCCACCCCTGAGACCAGCGTTTGCGCTGGGACCAAAAAGCACTGATCCGATTGGGGGCTAACTCTGTCACTGTAATGCTGCGGTCATGGACAATTCGATAGCCGTGTAGCAGGGTGCGGATCGATGCATCAATATCTTCGGTGAGCATGGTGGGGTTAAACCGGATCTGCTGCAGCACCGATGTGCGCCAGTAGCCATTCGAGCCACCAAACAAAGCGGTATCCACCATCAGTGATTTGGCCGAATGACTCACCCCGTAAATAGATTCAAACTCCACCGCCACCAGGCGTGTTAGCAAATTTTCGCCCCGGTTGCGGATCATATTTCGCCCTTGTACCACATCGTAGCCATTGGCGATCCACCGGCTGGCCCGTTCAAAGCAGTCTGGGGCTGGGTGGTGATCCGCATCTAGAATACAGGTGATATCACCGGTCACAATATTAAGGGCGGCATTAATATTTTCAGCTTTGGAGTGGCTGCCCTCCACCCGGTAGGGGCGAAAGTTTGGATATTTTCTAGCTAACCGCGATAGGGTGGCCTCCATGGGCAAAGCCACAGGCGTGTTATAGGCCAGGATGACTTCGAGACCGGCCTCAGGCTGGTGCACTCGATTGAGCAAATGGTCCACCGTATCGAGGATGATGCTTTGCTCATTGGGCAAATAGGCCGCCACAATAAAGGAGCAGCGGGGTAGGGGCTGACTGGCTTTAGGTAAATCTGCCCCCCGAATGCCCAACCCCTGTTTTAGTCGATGCTTAAAGATATCGGGAGACGACAGGGGAAAACGGGACTGTCCGGCAAATCGACGCCAAACGGCGGCTGTGGATTCGGCCACTAGCATGGCCGCACTGGTGAGATACAGGATAACCAGGGAAACATGCAGCCACTTTAATGACAGGTTGCCCAGCTCTAAACTGTAATAGCAGACAATGGTGGGCAATCCGATTAGGAGCACATTTAGAAAAATCAGCTTGCTGGCAATTTGCCACGGCTGGTGAGACCGCAAATACCCGAGCACTGATACGTCAGCGCCTGTGCGTTGGCGAAGCCTCCCCGGAGGAGAATCGCATCTATTATTCTTTTCTTGCATATAGCACCCCTCTGCAGGTGTCCGATCAATCGTTGAACAATCGTTGAAGCACAAACACGCCGCCTAGTCGCCATGCAAACACATGACTTGCAGCTAGAAAGCCGCTTAATCTCAAGCCCAGAAGCTGTCAAGGTATGTTGCTGATAAATCATCAAATCAACATATTTTGATGTTTTCTGTAACTTGACTGCCAATTCTAACTCAATGTTAAGCACATGTTAAGTTCTGTGTGTACGTACAAACAGCCGTTAAAATCCTTATCCCCTAGTCACCCAACAAACAAAACCGCACTGTCGATGTTGACAATACGGTTTTGTTTGTTGGCAATCAGCAAGTAGGGCTAACTATCCTGTAAATTAGCTGTCTTGTTTCATGCCCTTCGTGTTCTCTTGCGGGCGCATCGATATAGTGAGCTAATAACCCGAGAGATAGCTCTCCAACACATTAAACTGTTCAGGATTGAGACTATAGTACATCCAGCGACCCTGCTGACGCGCGGTAACCAGACCGGCCTGCTTCAACGTTTTAAGATGAAACGACAACTTTGACTGAGCAATACTGAGGCGCTCACACATGTCGCCAACACAAAACTCTCCTTCGCGAAGCAGCTCTAGTACCTGAATGCGGATTGGTTCTGATAG
>NZ_JADEXP010000633.1 GCF_015207065.1 Leptolyngbya cf. ectocarpi LEGE 11479
CTGATTCCACCTCAGTTTGTGTGAGGAGATTGAGGTAACGGTCTCCTCCCGTTGAGAGACGAGGCAATTAACAAGTTACGCATCCAATCGTCATGATATCGGAAGCCATTGAGTTGCTCGAACGGACATAAACAGCCTCCCTTTTGCTGCTGAGTTTTACGACAAAACGGATGAAAGTTCCACAGCATGGCCATGGAGCGAACGGAGCGTTCAGCAGCTTCCCAAGTCCCGTGAAAATCTTGCATGGCATAGAGTGCTCGGTCGAGATAGTTCATGGGACGATCTACTTGATTACTGGTGCGATAGGCCTCAGGAAAGTCAAACGCTCGTTGGAAAAACGGAGACTTTGCTCTGAGCCGTTGCACCCGCTCATCGATTGCTTGGGGCAGGGATACGGTTTGAGTCCACTCGAGAAACCGACGCAGTCGTTGAGCAAAGTGACGTTTGCTGGTGCCCTGATAGATATGCCAAAGTTTATCGGTTAAGAGCGTCCGTAAATCGGGTTTAGAGCGACACCAATCGCGCACCTTAATGACCTCATGTAAGAAGCATAGAATCCAGACAATCCCAGGAAACAGGGTTTCCCATACCCTGCGTGTGGCATCCCACCCATCGGTCGTCACCGTTTTAGGTCGATACTCGGGGACATGGTCAGCGATTTCTTGTTCAAACCCTCCATAGGCCGCTTGCAAGTCCTCATACCCGGCACTTGGACTCAGACTACTGCCCAAGATACAACCTTTGGCCGCCGTCACCGCCCAATAGATGCGCTCTCCTTTCAACGCACAATGCTTCTCATCGGCCACTAGATGGGGGGGAGAGCCGCCTCTGTTTTTAGCGTACTGCCCACGATGGACGCTCGTCCGAGCGATTGACACAATCGGTACCAATGCATTTCTGAACGTCCCAGTACATAGGCAATGCCATCATAGGAGATGCCATGTTTTCTCAAGTACAAGGCTTTACCGGCTACCTCAGCCGTCTCACTCATGTAAGGGGTGACAAAATCTGGGCGGAGCTGATAGGCCGTTTTCAGACCAGGCAAATAGATTCGACGGGTCTTCACGTGTTGGCGAGCGGAGGTCACCCACCCATGAAACCGATACCCCTGCTCAATGCCCTCGGGAAAGAGTTCCGGATGGGCAGCTATCTGGCTGTCTAGATACTCACGGTAGGCTTCTCGGTCCTCGACCAATTGCTCATAATCAATCCCCTCGGCTATCGGTAGGCAGATCGTTTTATCCCCGGCGACTCCTCGTCGTTTGCGTTTGGCCATCGTCCTTGGCCTCCAAACTCTATGCCCTCATTTTAGCCAAACAAACTGAGTTGGAACTAG
>NZ_JADEXP010000112.1 GCF_015207065.1 Leptolyngbya cf. ectocarpi LEGE 11479
GCAAGGGGCTCTTCCCTGTTAGAGAAATTACTCATCTAGGCTCCATTAGTTAACTGTTCCTGTAGCAACTGTAGTTCCTTGTAGAGAGTAGATATGAAAAATATTTTTTTTCAAGTGGGTCTTTTGAAGACACCAATAGATAGGTGTCTGAAGTGTGTCCGAAAGGCACCTGCTATAATCGTTTTTTCTATAGCCTTGACTGTGAAAGGCTCTGATATTGCCATTGCGGCAACCATTACTGGACTTTTTCCCACAGGAACTAATAATTCAGGAGGACTTTTGCCTGCTAATGCAAAAGACATTCACTACACTATTCTTGAGACAGGAACAAATCCAGAAGTAGTAGGTTTATTACATCCTTTTTGGTTGGGAAACGACAGCTCGTCGCAGTGGATTTGGGAAAAATCGAATAGTTCGCCGATAGATGTAACTCGAACTTTCAGGACTACTTTTGACCTAGACGATTTATTTGCTCCATCAGCATCAATTACTGGTTTGTGGGCCGCCGATAATATAGGTGTAGACATCCTACTCAATGGCATTTCTACTGGCAATCATATTCCTGGTGGATCAGGGCTAGGAGATTTTGGAGCATTTCAGACATTAACCCCTTTTTCTATCAGTAACGGATTTGTTTCAGGTATCAATACTCTTGACTTTATTGTTCAAGATGTTGGGGTCGTTTCAGGATTTCGTGTTGCAGCAATTTCTGGGAATGCTGACATCGACTATGAGCCTACGTTCTTGGGTATCTCGCCTACTGACATTACAATTAGTGAGGGACAAAGCGCTAACATTGATCTTTTTGGAACAGATACCAATTCAGAACCCCTTGAATTTTTCTTTAATAATCAATCAGTTGGAATTGACAATCGTATCTCAGGTATACGTTCTACCCAAATCCAGCTGAGTCCACTTAATGATGAGCGTTTACGGGATGAAGGCGTTTTTACTAATATCGCTTATGTGCAAGATGGTGCTGGTCAAATCAGTAACACAGTCACTCAGACGGTAACTGTACTAAATGCGGACCCTCAAATCACACAATTCTCCGTCCCGACTACTGTGGATGAAGGCAGTATATTTAGCTTTTCTGCATCTGCTATGGATCCAGGCATTAATGATGTTATTTCCTACAGTTGGGACCTCAATGGAGATGGCGACTTTGGTGATTACACTCTCAGCTCGGGAGATTTTTCCTATCCTGATGAAGGTAGCTATCGATTTGGCCTCGAGGTCTCCGATGGAGAAGGTGGAGATACCGAGGAGACACTAACTATTGAGGTTAAGAATGTAGAACCCAACATCATAAAATTGACAGGTGATTTAAATGTCAAAGCTAACGAGACATTTAGTTTCTTGGCAGAAGCATTTGACCCAGGGGTAAATGACACATTAACCTTTGACTGGGATCTGGATGGTGATGGCGAGTTTGATGATTTCACAGGTAGTGAAGGACAGGTGATTCTTGAGGACATATTTGAAAAGGTGTTCGAAGAACCTGAACAGATCAAGATTGCATTACGGGTTTCTGATGGCGATGGCGGTGTAACAGAACAGTCCTTTTCCGTTACAGTTACGCCTAATAACTCCCAACCCGATCCACCCGTATTTTCTAGTTCTAATATCACCATTGACGAAGGGCAGAATGTTGATATCACCATTTCTGCAACGGATGCTGATCCAGAGCCTCTTAGTTTCTTTCTCAATGATCAGTTGATTGGGACTGATCCCTCTACATCAGGCACACGCTCAATATCAACCAATCTGGGGCCATTTGTAGATGAAGGAGCGTTTACCAATGTCGCCTATGTGGAAGACACTAGCAATCAAAGAAGCAATACAGCTACTCAGACTATCACTGTCTTAAATGTTGCTCCAACCATTACTCAATTGACCAACGGTTTGTCAGTAAAGCCGAATCAACTCTTTGATTTTTTTGCTGATGCCTTTGATCCAGGCAAATTAGATGAGTTGGCGTTTGATTGGGATCTCACTGGTAATGGTCTATTTGACGACTTTACTGGAAAAGAGGGACAGTGGCTATTTCCAGAGCCAGGTCTATTTGATGTTGCACTGCGAGTCTCTGATAATGACGGGGGAGAAGCATTTGGGAAGTTTTCTGTGACAACTACTCACGAGCCTCCAGTAACTACACCTGAACCTAACTCAGTTCTCGGCCTCTTATCTGTTGTAACACTTGGAATCTTCAAATTGTTGAAGTTTTCTCCTACAAGGGGTAGCACTGAATTGAATATAATCAAATAATATTAGATTTAATGCAGTGTTTTCCTATCCGGTGAGGTCCGGCCTGAAACCTAAATCTATATCAGCAGAAGCTTTTGATGTACTTTACTAGAGTGGAAACTGCTATATGGAATCAGGACCTTTGTAAATCTGTTCTATGAAGGAGACAAAAGTATCATGGAGAAAAGGCTTGCCAAAATATCTATTGCTATTGCTGCTCTTGCTTGTAACTTTACGCTTATAGTAAGCAAGCCATCACAAGCATCAACTCTAATTTTTAGTGATAATTTTGATGCTGAAAATAACGGTATTGAAGCTACCAACTATACTAGCTTAACAAACTGGAGGGTTAGCGAAGGAGCCATTGACATTATAGGGAACGGAGGAAGATTTGATTTTCTCCCTGGGAATGGTCTGTATATTGATCTAGACGGAACTAATTTTGCTGCTGGAGCCGGTAGGATTGAATCAAGCATACTCTCATTTGGTCCAGCGGGTAAAGTGATACTAAATTTCGATTTGGCTGGCAATCAAAGATTTCCTGCTCCTCAAGATAGCGTAACTGTGTCACTCAGCAACCTTTTTTCTGAAACCTTTTCTCTACCTAGTTCAGCGCCTTTTCAGACATTCACTAGAACTGTCCAGGTTCCATCATTGTTCAACGCTAGGCTTATATTTGAACATTCTGGTGCCGATCAAATTGGCATGTTACTTGATAATGTCAGCGTGAGTGTCAATTCTCCACCTGATACCCCAACAATCTCACCTACCTCAGTAACAATTAATGAAGGACAGAGTGTCAATATAACCATCTCAGGGACAGACGTTAATCCGGAACCACTCAGTTTTTACTTGAATAACGAACTTTTTGGGATTGACTCTTCTACATCGGGAATACGCTCGGTCTCAAGAACAAATACATTTCAAGATGACGGAGTGTTTACTAATACGGTTTATGCACAGGATAGTATTGGTCAAATCAGTAACACAGTCACTCAAAAGGTAACTGTACTAAATGCTAATCCTGAAATTAAACAGCTCTCCGTCCCTGCTACTGTAGATGAAGGAAGTGTATTCAGTTTTTCTGCATCTGTTACCGATCCAGGTACTAATGATGTTATTTCCTACAGCTGGGATCTGGATGGAGATGGAGGGTTCGGTGATTACAATCTGAGTGAGGGAGATTTTTCCTATCCTGATGAAGGTATCTATCGATTTGGCCTCAACGTTTCCGATGGAGATGGTGGCAGTGCTGCTGAAACACTAGACATTGAAGTAAAGAATGTAGATCCCAACATCACAAAATTGACAGGTGATTTAAATGTTAAAGCTAACGAAACCTTTAGTTTCTTGGCAGAAGCATTTGACCCAGGGGTAAATGACACATTAACCTTTGACTGGGATCTGGATGGTGATGGCGAGTTTGATGATTTCACAGGTAGTGAAGGACAGGTGATTCTTGAGGACATATTTGAAAAGGTGTTCGAAGAACCTGAACAGATCAAGATTGCATTACGGGTTTCTGATGGCGATGGCGGTGTAACAGAACAGTCCTTTTCCGTTACAGTTACGCCTAATAACTCCCAACCCGATCCACCCGTATTTTCTAGTTCTAATATCACCATTGACGAAGGGCAGAATGTTGATATCACCATTTCTGCAACGGATGCTGATCCAGAGCCCCTTAGTTTCTTTCTCAATGATGAGTTGATTGGAACTGTTCCCTCTACATCGGGAACACGCTCAATATCAACCAATCTGGGACCATTTATAGATGAAGGCATGTTTAACAACATCGCCTATGTAAAAGACGCTAGCGACCAAAGAAGTGAGACAACTGTTCAGACTATCAACGTTTTGAATGTGGCTCCAACAATCACTCAATTAACTGAGAATTTAGTGGTTAAGCCCAATGAGCTTTTTGACTTCTTCGCAGATGCCTCTGATCCAGGTTTATTGGATGAGTTAACTTTTGATTGGGAACTCTCTGGCAATAGCCTATTCGATGACTTTACTGGCAAAAGAGGACAGTGGCTGTTTTCAGAACCAGGTCTATTTGATATTGCATTACGTGTCTCTGATGGCGATGGTGGAGAGGCATTTCAATCCTTTTCTGTAGAGGCAGTTACCACTCTTCCAGAAACTGTTCCAGAGGCAGGCTCAATGTTTGGGATTTTGTCATTTAGTATGCTTGGGCTAAGTATTCGGCTAAAGCGTAGGTTTGTAGTTTGCAGAATTGATAGCGATTGTGCAATACCTTCAACTGAGCTTTAGTCACAAAACTTGAGATCTTTCAACCTCTTTAAAGAGCCAAACCATCTCTACTTCCTTTGCTCTGTCAATCTCCTTAAGATTTTCTACAGAATAATTTGTCCGGATTTATCAAAATCCTGCACGAAAGCTGATTTTGAGTTGTGATTCAGACTGTAGTAATACAGCCTAGTTCCAACCATCATCTAATTCGTGTTCTCAATCACGAAGAAATGCCCTATGGTTCATCTTCGACAGACACTTTTGACAGCGCTAAACTTTATCATCTTAACTAGTACTTTTAGCGGTAGAGTCCATGCTACTACAGGTGCTGGATTGATCAAATCTTTGGGAAACGTATCAGAACTATCTGATCCTCAAGAAACACTAGTGGCTCAAATTGTTCCAGACGATACCCTGGGAAATGAAAGCTCTATTGTGATCCCTATGACTGCCCAAACTGAGCGTATCGATGGGGGAGCACAACGCGGAGCACTTCTATTCCATAGTTTTCAAGACTTTAGCATTCCAGATACTCGCGCAGCTTACTTTGCTAATCCCGATTCAATCCAAACTATTCTCAGCAGAGTTACTGGCGATGATCCCTCTCAACTATTTGGAACCTTAGGTGTCTTAGGTAGTGCCGATCTGATTTTCCTGAATCCGAACGGTGTGCTATTTGGTCCAGATGCTCAACTAGACATTCAAGGTTCCTTCACAGTCAGCACAGCCAGTGGAGCAGAATTGTCAGATGGTAGCATTTTCAGCACCTTGCAGCCAGAAGCTCCCCCACTGCTAGATGTGGATGTAACCGTTCCTGTTGGTCTGATATTTCAAGAGTCAGAAACGGGACAGATTGTTAACGAAGGTAATCTATCGGTTGATCAAGACTTTATTCTTTCGGCTAACAACTTAGCGTTGCAAGGACGGCTACTAGCAGGTGGCAATCTTACTCTGCAGGCACTGGATACGGTTCAAATTCGGGATCATGCAGCGACACCCTTTATTGCGGCAGCAGGTGGTGAGTTATTGGTCCAAGGCAATGAAGCCGTCGATGTGTTTGCCTTAAATCATCCAGAGAGTGGATTGTTCTCGGGTGGGGATATGGTGTTGCGATCGCACACCCCAGTCAGCGGCGACGCCCATTACTGGAGTCGGGGTAATTTTCGCATTGAACAGATAGATCAAAGCTTAGGAAAATTAGTGAGTCCCTACGATCCAGTCATTCGGGCAGCGGGCAATGTCAGCTTAGGTGGGTATTTTGGCCCCTCATTACACATCTTAGCAGGGGGTAGTGTTGTTATTCCAAATAACGTTGTCATAACTGGAGTAGAAGCAGCTGCCGATGCCATCAATGGTGATGTTGTTACGCTTTCCAATGGAGAACAAATAACGATTAACGGTTCAACGACCCCTACCCTCGATATTCGAGCCGGTACAACGGCTGTCGGTGGACCAGCTCCAGCACCTATCGATAATTTTGCCCCCTTTGGGTTCTTTATACCGCCTGTTGATATCAACAATTCTGATAATGCGCAAAGGGCAGATATTGAATTGGGTAATGTATTTGTTGCCGCTCCTGCTGGTATAGTTTTACTCACTAATCAATACCAGCCGAGCATAGGACAAAACGGAGATATTCAAGTACAAGACATTGTTGCAAATAACACCGTTGGTGGGGATGTAATCATCGATTCTCGCGACAACATCGGCATTCTTAACGGCAGAGTAGCTACGTCCTCTAGCGCTGGAGATTCTGGTGATATTACTCTTATTTCTGGTGCTTCAGTCATATTAGACAATAGTTTCATTGTTAGTAACGCTTTAGATATTGGTAATAGTGGCAATATTAGTGTTCTGGCGCAAGAAAGATTGAGCGCTGATGAGAGTTTACTAAGCTCAGTCGTTTTCAATCAAGGAAATGCAGGTCGTATACAGCTTAGTGCCGAAGATATTGCTCTGAATGATACTCGTGTTCAAAATGTTATCGCTTCTAATGCAATTGGTAATACGGGTGGCATTGATATTGCGACAGACACACTCACAGCTACCAATGGGGCACAAATTATTTCCCGAGTCTTTGGGCAGGGAAATACAAGTGATATAACAATAAACGCTTCTGAAGATATCCGTCTTGATGGTGTTAATCCTAATGTATCAGGAGCTCCAAGTGCTATAGGCAATGAAGTATCTCCTGGAGGGCAAGGAAATAGCGGAGATGTAAATATCTCTACAGGAACACTCACAGTTACCAATGGGGCACAAATTATTTCTCGAGTTTCTGGGCAGGGTGATTCAGGCGACATAAAGATAAACTCTACTGGGAAAGTCCGTTTTGATGGTATTAATACTCCTTTTCAGTTTCCAAGTAGTATCATCAGCGAGGTGTCTGCTGGAGCACAAGGTAACAGTAGGAACGGTGACAGCACCGCTAAAACACTGGAACTGAGTAATGATGCCTCTATAATTTCTCGTACATCAGGTACAGGGAGTGTAGGGCGTGTTCGAATTGACGTTCAAGAAGCTGTCTTGCTTTCACGGAGTATTATCAGTAATGCTGTGTTATTACCTGCAAACGGTAATACTGGAGGAATAGAAATATTTGCTGATTCACTAGTGATGACTGATAATGCGTTATTGGATGCTAGGAGTTTTGGACAGGGTAGCAACGGAGGAATAAGAATCAATGCTGATGATACAGTTTTCTTGGATAGAGTTGGTGTTGTTAGTTCAGTAGAAACAGGAGCGGTTGGGAATAGTGGCGGGATTGAGATTGTTACAGATTCTTTGACAGTCAGAAACGGAACGTTATTGGATACTAGTACACTTGCTCAAGGCAATGCTGGTAAAATCGCGATTACGGCTCGTGATACAGCTTCTTTTAGTGGTGAGAGCACTGTACTCAGTAGTGTAGGGACTGGAGCAATTGGAGCAGGAGGGGATATTGCGCTAAGCGCAGGTTCTCTTGCTGTCACTGAAGGAGCTATTTTAGTCTCTAGTACATTTAGTGAGGGAGAGTCTGGAGATATCCGTATCAGAGTAGATGAGCTAGCTCGTTTTGATGGGCTGAGTACCGATGAATTACCCAGTGGTGTTTTGAGCAATGTCTTTGCAGGAGCAGAAGGTGATGGTGGCACACTTGATATCCGGTCCGGAACAATCTCTGTTACCAATGGAGCTCAGTTAAATGCCTCTACGGATGGACAGGGAGATGCAGGTAATGTTGTTATCAATGTTCGTGATACGATTTCATTAGATGGTATAGGTGCAAATGGTGCTAGTGCGATTCTCAGTGCTGTTGGACCTAATGCGGAGGGTGATGGTGGCAGTGTTAATATTTTCGCTGATTCCTTATCGCTTAGTAATGGCGCTGCAGTTAGTACAACAACTGGTGGTCAGGGCTCACCAGGTGATATCCTGATCGATACTCGTGGAAGCGTTAGCTTAAGTGGCATTGGCCGTAATGGTATTCCTAGTAGCATCACCAGTGCTATTGCCCCTGGCCTTGACGTTGGCGGCAACAAAATTGAAATCTTCACAGATGACCTCTCTTTAAATAATACCGCTACTATCAATACCACTAATTTAGGTCAGGGGGATGCTGGCAATATTTTTGTAGAGGCTCGTTCCGTATCACTGGATAATCAAAGCTCTATTTTGGCTCGTACCCAAGCACTTAATGGGGGAAATATTGATTTTCAGGGTCTACAATTCCTACTGTTACGGAGAGGAAGTGCTATTTCCACTGAAGCAGGATTGGAGCAAATGGGCGGCGGCGGTAACGGCGGGAATATTGACATTGATGCCGAGTTTATTTTCGGTATTCCCATTGAAAATAGTGACATTTTTGCTAATGCCTTTGATGGCAATGGTGGCAACATTGATATTACTGCCGAGGCCATCTTCGGATTACAGTTTCGCCCAGAACTCACTCCCTTAAGCGATATCACTGCCAGCTCTAGAATAGGCGTTGATGGAACCGTCACTATTGATACCCTTGGTATTGATCCAGCACAGTCTCTGTCTGCACTGCCAGATGAGCCTGTTGACCCAGAAGTTACGAGTGCCTGCCAGGCTCAAAGTGACCCAGATAAAATCGTGTTTTTAGATTTGGGACGAGGTGGCACATCAACTAGTCCAGACGATCATCTAGAAAGTGGTTGGTTATTAGGAGATTGGGTAGAGATAGGAGACAAACAACATGATGATGATGATGATGATGATGATGATGATGATGATGATGATCAAGCAGTAATATCGAGAAATTCTATTGATACTTATAATTTGAGTCTCTCTAGAACAAACACGATATCTTCTGAAACATCTTTACTCATCTCTTGCCAAAGACGAATGTTTGATAGGTGACTTTTTCTACTCCGCAACCTTTTACTTACTTTCGTATAATTTTTACATAAATTGATAAGTAGTACGTTAAGAACACGGTGCATAAATCCATCTTGCTATCCCTAATAAGTAATATAAGAGCCCTATTAAGTAGTAAATCAATGAGCTTGTGCCCACGGTCTATGATCTGGTTACAGTTAGGTTTAGCCGTCCTAAGCAACAGTCTGACCGCTCATGCAGTCCACGCCAACGTGTTAGAAACATCACTGACAATCTCTTCTAACATTGGTCAATCCAGAAACACTCCTCGTAATCTTGCCCAATTGCCTACGCAACAGGACTTAGAAAACACTCAGCCTCTTCCAGAAACTGAGATTCCTGCAGAGATTGAGGAGCCTAATTTGGAGGAGTCACCTCTCACACCCTCTACGGAGATAGAAACGCCATCCGGGCTTCCTGACATATTTACGATAACTGAGTTTTATATCGAAAGTTATAGTGAACAAGATGAGCTTACGATCATCAGTACTGATGATTTAAGGGAGATCGAGCTTCCATTTCCACAAAACTTTCTTGAAGATGACATCCAACCTTTTGATGAAGCGGATAATGCACAAGCTTTTGATGAAAAGTCATGTGAAGGAATTCGAAGCATTGCCTCACTTGAAGGCCAAGAACTTTCTCTTGAGCAGTTACTTCAAGTTTCCTTCGCAGTGGCTCAAGAATATGCGTGCCGTGGATATAGCACTTCTGGAGCGGTTATCGAAATTCCACAAGAGACGCGTGATGGTAATGGTCCTATTAACATTAGGGTCATAGAAGGTACATTAGAGGATTTTCAGGTCGACTATATGCCTGAAGACATAGGAAATGATGATGACGCTGTGCCTTCTCAACCAAGCGGTATTGATAATCGCTTGAATTTAGACTACGTGCGATCGCGTTTAGGTGTTGCCGAATCAAAACCGCTCAATGTAGCGCGTCTTCGAGAAAATTTACAGCTTCTGCAGTTAGATCCTTTAATTGAGGGCATCTCAGCTGAGTTGTCCGATGGGGTATCGCCTGGAGATAGCCGTCTCAGGGTACAGTTCAAAGAAGCTGACTCTACCGAGCTTCGCTTTAGCCTTAATAATGGTCGTTCACCTAGTGTTGGCACATTTGAACGGCAGGTTTCATTCAATGAACGAAACGTTTTAGGGTTAGGCCATAATTTGAATCTCGCCCTAGCTAATACGGATGGAAGTACTAGTTTTGAAGCTAGCTATAGGGCACCGCTCAATTCTCAAAATGGAACTATTCAGGCAGCATTCGAACTAACAGATAGTGGTGTCATTGAGCCTCCTTTTGACGATATTGATAGTGATGGTGATAGCCCGGATATTGAGTCAGATGCGCGCTCTGTGGAGTTAACTTACCGCCAACCGCTTCTTCGGAGGGTCCGTAATGGCACTTTTCAGGAACTAGCTTTGGGATTAACGGCCTCCTGGCGTGATAGTAAGATCACACTTCTCGATTTACCGTTTCCTTCACCAGGGGCTGATAGTAATGGCAGAAACCGCATTGCGGCCCTAAGATTTTTTCAAGAATGGTCCTCCCAGAATGCAAAGGAGGTAATAGCGTTGCGATCGCAGTTTAATCTTGGATTAGATACCCTAGGTTCCACCGTCAACAATCAAATTTTTGGGGTAGAGAACATTCCAGACAGTCGCTTTTTTTCATGGCAGGGGCAAGCCCAGTGGATAAGAGTGCTAGCGGAGGATACCTTGTTGCTACTACGAGGTAATATCCAATTAGCGGATCAGACGCTTTTACCAGCTGAACAGTTTTCCATTGGTGGACTTGGCAGTGTCCGGGGCTATCGTCAAGGGGCACGCCAGCGTGATAATGGGGTTTTTGCATCTGCAGAAGTTCAGGTACCTGTAATGCGGATTCCTGAAGTCAATGGGTTATTGCAGGTAGCTCCATTTATAGACTACGGTACTGCCTGGAATATAGATGGTAGTGGTCCATCCCCTGATACACTGGCATCTGTTGGTTTAGGGTTGCAATGGCGGCATAGTGATAATTTCTCTGCTCGCCTAGATTATGGCATTCCGTTAGTGTCTATTGATTCGAGGAACCGAACATGGCAAGAAAATGGTTTTCTTTTCTCCGTTCAGTACACTCCTTGAAAAGAACGACTGGTCTACATTTAATTCGCCATAGCTTGGTTGTATTTTTACTAGGACTATTTTTAGCAGTAGGGGTTACGCCTGTATTCTCGCAGGTGTCAGTAACTACTCAAATTACCCAATCGGTAGTAAATGCAGAACAATTAGTAAACGTAGCTCAAGAAGCCTATGAGGTTGGTCAGTACAATGATGCTATCCAGTCTTTGAATGGGGCAATTGAAGTATTTAGGATGGGGGGGGAAACATCTCATCAATCCTTAGCAATTACCTTAACTAACTTAGGGAATGTGCAACTTGCCCTTGGACAACCAGAAATGGCCTTGGTAACCTGGGAAGAGTCACGTAAGATTTTTAATGAATTACAAGATCAAAGTGGGGTAATACGGAGCCAAGTTTATCAAACTCGAGCTTTACGTGACTTGGGGCTGAATCTGAGAGCATGTGAGGTTTTTGGTGAGGCTGTTCTCGATATTAATGGCTTAAAATGTGAATATTTAGCTAGAGAAAAGCCGCGAAGTCAAATAATTGCTGCACTTAGAAATGAGCCTTCTCCTGTTTCAGCCATTGGACTCCATACTCTTGGAGATATTCTTCGTGCTGTTGGAGAATTAGACGCTTCTTACGATGTCTTAAGCAGTGCCCTAGACAATTTAAAGGCAGGCGATATCACTTATTCTTTACAAGCTGAAGCCAATATTCGGTTAAGTTTGGCAAATACATTGAGAGCCAAGGGAAATTTAGAACGTGATCGTCAAGCTTCACCAGTATATGACTATGTACCTTGGGGGTATGTAAAATCTGAGGGTTTTTCAGCTTCTGATAACTGCGGTGATATAGACGATTTATCCTGTTATGCTGCTGCTACTAGAGAGTATCAAAACGCTATAGGCGTCATTGAAACCACCTCCCAAAATTTAACCCTACCCTCCTCAATACTCAAGCTTCAGATTAAACTCAATCTTTTGAGGTTTTACATTGAGCAGGGTAATACATTCGATGCAATAAACTTGTGGGAGAAAAGTCTTAAAACTATTGAGATAGAAAGACTTCCATCTAACCGGACAACTATCTATGCAAGTATTAATTTAGCCAAGAGCTTGGCATATCTTAAAGAACTAGAAAGCAAAGACTCTGCTAACCATGACTTACCATCCTGGAAAGTTATTGAGGCAACTTTGGAGAAGGCTTTTGACGATGCTCAAAACTTAAGTTATGAAGATAATCTTGCACAATCCTATGCGCTTGGGAACTTAGCTGGCTTATATGAGTATTGTGGTTCACGAGAAGAAGAACAAACTTGTAATCTGACGCTCTCTTATAATTCACTCATTCAAAAATCTAAGGAACTAACTCAGACAGCGTTAGTTTTAGCTCAACCAGATGAAAATCCAGATATTGCCTATCAATGGCAGTGGCAATTAGGACGTTTAGAAGAAGCTCAAAATAATAGTAAGGTAGCTATCGATTATTATTCAAACGCTATAGAGACATTAGAATCTGTCCGCTCTAATCTGCTAGTGGTTAACTCAGATGTACAATTCTCTTTTAGAGACAATATAGAGCCTTTGTATCGAGGTGGTGTAAATTTACTTTTACAGCCAGGCAAATATCAGGACTTAGAAAAAGCTCGACGCCTGATTGATAACTTGCAATTGGCAGAATTAGAAAACTTTTTGCAATGTAATTGGCAAAGTAACGAGCGTATTCCCCTCGATCAATTGGTTGAGGCAGATAACTCATCAGCTGTAATATATCCTATTCTTCTAGAAAACCGCCTAGATGTAATTGTTAAAACACCTCACTCAATTGCCCTTTACTCCCATGAGGACGTAAACAAAAATGAGGTAGAGAATACTGTAGGAGAATTGCGCCAATTGCTTGTGAAAAGGCGGCCATCACTTAAGCGGCTACATAAACTGTCGAACAAATTATATGCATGGTTGATTCGGGATGCAGAAAAAAACAATGCTTGGGATCCTGGCAAAACTAAAACGCTGATTTTTGTGTTAGATGGCCCCTTCCGGGACATACCAATGTCTACTCTCTACGATATAGACAGTGAAAGCTACCTAATAGAGAAATATGCAGTTTCACTGTCTGTAGGTTTAGAGCTACCAGTTCTAAACCAAAAATCTCAGTTGAAAGCTTTGGTGACTGGCCAATCTCAAGATACCGGGTTTTCTGGTTTTAATGCCTTAGGAGGAGTAGACGCCGAACTAGGTATAATCAAAAATGTTTTGCAAGGATCAGATAACGTAGATTATTTAGAAATTACAAGTCAATCGTTAAACAGAGACTCGCTGTTTGATGCAGCAGCAGCATCCAACTACGATATCATTCACCTTGCAACTCATGGTAAGTTTAGCTCCGACCCAGAAGATACGTTCATAATACCTGCACCAGGACAAAAAATTTTCCTCTCTGAGCTAGATGACTTATTTCAGTCTAATCCACAAAATGTAGTTCAGTTATTGGTGTTAAGTGCTTGCCAAACAGCAACAGGTGATAAGCGAGCTATCTTAGGATTATCTGGTGTGACTATTCAATCAGGCGTTCGTAGTAGTGTTGGCACATTATGGTCTGTTGACGATATAGCAACAGCAGTTTTTATGAAACTTTTCTACGAGAATATAGGAAAATCTTCCGGTATAGCAGAAGCGCTCCAGCAAGCCCAAATAAGCTTCCTGAGAGGAGGAGAGGAAGGCTATGAAAATTACAGACGCTATAGAGATTCTCGTTTTTGGGCTCCCTATATGATTGTAGGTAATTGGCAAAAGGTGATAGAGTTTTAAACTCTGAATGGGTCAACTAACAAAGATTTGCGGCTAGTAAATTTCTTCAGCTTCTGACTAGAAACTATATCCTAGTCTTCTGGAAGTTGAATAATGGGTGCATCAGAGATTTCTTCTAGATTGATTTCTTGTAAGAAATCAGCCCATTCACTATTGTTTTGGCTAGGACTATTAACCTCCAGCCATGCCAAATTAGATATGTACTCATGTAAGAATCCATTCTCACCGTAAATTCTCAAACGCTCTGTCTGGGAAAGCTCATTAATATTAAGGTTTACATCCGTATGCTCAATCCAAGCTTCAGCAAATAGGGTAGGATTGTTTGGATCGCACGTAATAGAAACAATCCAAATGTAGGGGGTATCCGGCACTAGAGCAGGTGCATTTGTCGGCAGACGGAAACCTACAACTCCTGGCGTACTATTAGGTTCAATCGGTATCCGGTGCTTATAGCTACCCATCTCTGTTTGATCCTGATCCTGTATTTCAAAATCTATATATGTTATGTCTTCTGGCAATTCAGGCACATAAAACCAGAACACAGGATAAGCTTCTGTTGTTAAAGCTATATCACTTTGTACTTTAATATTTGTACCTTCAATGCCACTTTCGAAAGGATCTGTTTCAGAAGGCACTAGAGTAATTAAGGGGATATCCCAATTGCCGCAGCCGTCACGATGGCCACCACCTCTGGTTGTAGCTGGATCAGGTGTTCCCCGACTGGGTAGGATAAAGGATGACGCTTGCCAGGTTTGAATAGGGCCAATACTATCACTTACTTCTGAAAGATTTAAACTATTAAATTGAAAAATATCTCCGGATTTAGCTGCTAAGCTTTGATCGACATCAGCAATGCTCAAAGATACTCCCAAACCAAAAGCAATGAGAGGAGTTTGTTGTTTAATGTGCGTAAACATAAGTTCTAATGATCAAGTCCTCAAATTGTTTAGTACTCCTATTTTAGCAACTACAACGATATCAGTCCAAGTATGCCTTTAATGTCATATAGGTTGAGAACGATACTATCAAGCAAATTAGTGCCGGGATAATAGGCAGCCAGAAACCATAGACTAAGGCCGTATAACAAGTAATGCAAAGTATACTTGAGACACTTACTAGAGTTAGCCTTCTAAGCCATTGCCTTTTGAAGAAAGTTGTTACAGTACCCATCAGTGCCCAGATCCAGATCCAAAAAAACTCAACTTTTTGAGACAGCGGTTGAATTAAAACTCTTCCATCTAGTACATTACTTAGGACTTGGCTAACCATCTGGGCATGAATTGTAACGCCTGCCATTTTTCCGTACGGAGTGTTGTGAGCATCATCAATCACTGAGGCTGTATATCCAACTAATACAACTTTATCAAATACTAAACTCGGATCAATTTCTTGCAATGCCTGGCTTAAGCTTACCTTTGGGAATGCATTACTATCGCCCCTATAGTTGAGCATTAATTGATATCCCAGATACTCTCTTCTCTGATAACCACCTGCTTGGGGCTGTAAAGGTAGAGGCTGAAGGGGGCTATTCCCAAACTTAATAATCTTCTCGTTATTAAGGTTTTCTGTCTCTAATGAAATATTCTCTTCTACTAGGTAGCGATGGATTAATTGAAAACTGAGTGATTCAGGAGTATTGCAAGAATATTCCCCTTTACCGGCATCAGTAAACAGTAGATGGCGGCGAACTTTCTCATCTGAATACCCATCATAGGGCAAATTGGTAAACCCAAATAATTCAGTGGGAATAATTTCAGGGATTTTACCACCATGAGCCCCCGGCTTGTTGAATTGACATCCACTGACTGTTTTATTATTGGCGTCTTTTAAATAAAATAATAAGTTATTATAATCTTCATTGCTCCCCTGAGGGACATCTCTATAAATATCTAAGCCAATTACTCGTGGACTATACGAATTAAGCGTCTGTAAGAGATCAAGGACAGTTTTATCTTTTAGGGGAGAAGTATGACCTTTTGCAAGATCTTCATCCGTAATTTCTACAATTAGCAAACGATTGTCAATATCTTCTGGAGGCCTTAGCTGCATCATCTGATCGTAAACTGTAAGCTCCCATTGTTGAAAAACACCTGTTGCTCTGACAAGAAATGTCAGTAACATTACCAAAGAACTCACTGTTAGGAGAGTTGAAAATTGTACTGCCTTAGGAAGAGTTGAAAATACTGTGGCATTTCTCCAATTATATGTTTTTTTTGAAATCTGGTTATATTGTTTAGGGTTTCTGGATAAAGAATCCCAAGTGGGTGGGACTTCTGCAAGATTTTGATATATCACTGGCAACCAGGTTGCACCGGGCCAATCGTTAAACTGTTCAAGACTATCTTTGGCTCTTCGAAATGCAGTATACAAAGAAATATTCTGAGAATAGTGCTCCAAGAATTCCCTTAAGAAAGCCTGAGCAATGAGGTCATGGATAGATTCCTGCATGGAAACAACGACTGGGATTTCCATACTGGCTAGCTGTCGCCCCAAGCCCAGGCTTTCACAAGAGTTAAAAATAGCTATTTTTAAGCCATGATATGCTGCTCTTCGAAGAGAATGCTTAAACTCATCAACAGTTATACTTTCTTCTTTATTAATGAAAATTCTTCCAAGGTCTCCTTCAGCTCTACTGTGACCAGAGAAGACAAATATATCCCAACCTTTCTCATCCCTTAGGAAATTAATGATATTCTTTGCTTTAGGCTGATCTAGAACTTTGACCTCAAACCCTTTCATTTGCTTGAGCTGATGCCCATCTGCCTGAGTGTCAATATTTTGACTATTACCTAAAATCACAAGAACACGTTTTTGTGTTCGATGGGCTACATGTAAATCAAGCTCTTTGAATTCTGGCAAACTTATACCAACGCCA
>NZ_JADEXP010000113.1 GCF_015207065.1 Leptolyngbya cf. ectocarpi LEGE 11479
GTTTACTCCCAAGCCATCAGCCTTATGGTCCTAATATACTTTGGGAGGGTGTGGCGGCATTCCCTGGAACGCCTTTTAGAAATTGCTACCTAAGCCGAGTGCTGACCATCGATATAGCGCTTGAGTTCGCCCTGTAGACGATAGCGAGCCCGAGCAATGCGAGACTTTACAGTGCCTAGAGAAACTCCAGTAATTTCAGCAATCTCTTCGTAGGGCAGCCCCTGAATCTCTCTCAAAACAATCGTAGTTCGAAATACCTCAGGCAGTTCAGCAATAGCTGCTTGTAAGCGATCATAAAACTCGTGGGTCATCATGGTGTCCACAGGACTAGGATCATCTGATGCAATCTCCCAATCAACCTGGCCATCATCCAAATGGCGAGGAGCATCTAAAGATAGAGTGCCTGCATGCCGCTTGCGCTTCCGCAGTTCGTCGTAGAACAAGTTGGTGGTAATACGACTCATCCAACCTTTAAACTTCACGGGTGACTGTAAACGATTCAGGTTGCGATAGACACGAATCCAAACTTCCTGCGCTAAATCAGCTCGATCAGACCAGTCGGGAGCAAGATGATAAAGCTGACGATCCACATGGGATTTGTATCGACGCATTAGCTCTGAAAACGGTGCTTGCTCCGGATAGCGATGGAGCTGACACACGTTGATTAGCTCGGCTAAATCTAACTGGTTAAGGTGCTCAGCCGCAAGTTTTTGGCTATTTGACTGAAGACTCTGAAACGTAGAAAGAGCAGTGACAGAATCAAGAGTTCCAGTGGATAAAGCGCGCGCGTCGAGTTGGATAGTAGTCATAATAAAAACAATTCAGGAAGCTTGTTTAATATTGAGGCTGAATTGATTAGGTTTACACCTAACGTTAGCTAGAAAGAACGGCAGTAAGCGGTAGCCAGAAAGGATCTCTTCGAGAATCGCTGAGATTGGCGACCAGTGTAATAAAATCTACCTCCATCAAACATCAGCCATTCAACCGAGTGTTTTTCTTAGGAAAAATCGCTCATTACTACTTTAGTCTTTGCTATATCGGTAGTCCGTAAAGTGTTAGTTAAGAGATAGGCCAAAAAGGCTTTTATTTAGCAAGAAAATTCAAGTTAATGGGTAAAAGTATGGGGCTTATGAAGAGAAGCAAATCGTCTTTAAACCTATTACAAATAAGCCACATATTAGCTTTGTATAGATAGCCTCAGGTTTACCTTCTCTACATATACTTAAGTACTCGATGAGCTTTTACGAAATTGTCTACCTAGGCTCCAATGCCTGAATAGCGCCTGAGTCCCCGTCGCCATAGCCAACGGTTGACACACCAAAAAATCAAACACCACCCCAGGGTGACCGCAATACTTTTGGCAATGTCGATGGGTAAACCCACAATCAGGCTGGCCGGTACATAAATCAGATACGGAAACGGCGTCCACAGGACAATTGAACGCACGGTGTCAGGAAACAGGGTTAACGGGGCCACCATGCCCGAAAAAAAGGTATAGAGCAAAAATGAGAATTGTTCAATCGCCGTTGCCCGTTCCACCCAGAAGGCCACCATGGCATAGGTGTATTGCATTAAAAAACGCAGGCAAAAGGCGAGTGCGATCGCAACGAGTCCCCAAACAATGTGGGCAGGTTTTTGCCGGGCAGCTGGATAGAGTCCGAGAAAAAGACCTACTAGTGCGGCAATAAAGGGCAATCTGGCCAAGCGTTCAGCTAGGTGGGATGAAAAATGACGCCAGCCTGGATCAAGGGGCTGTAGCAGCAGCGGCGACAGTTTACCTTCTAAGACTTCCCGTTCAAAGTCCCAAATCACCCATACGACCGTCAGCTGTCGGACGACAAAGACGGCTAAAAAGTAGCGCACTACATCATCAGGGTTGAGGTCAAACTGCCCGCTGCGGGCGGCTTCTTGCCATAGCCCCATCAAAATTAGCGGAAACGAACCCGACAGTACCCAAAACATCAGCTCAGCGCGATACTCAAGCATGTAAGCGTAGTACACCGACAGCAGCGTCGGGATTATCCGTAACAGACGCTGAAGGTAACTGAACATGGCCATGGGGAGATCGCATCAGGCGTAGAACCAGTGTAGTTGGTTATGCTGACAGTAGGTAACAGGAGTAGGCAATGCTGAGGATTTCGAGCCAGGTGGCGATTCCCGATAGTGAGATTGAACTGCAGGCGGTGCGATCGCAAGGCGCAGGCGGTCAAAACGTCAATAAAGTTGCCACGGCGATCCATCTCCGGTTTGACATACCCGCATCGTCTTTACCCGAACATTACAAAACTCGGCTGCTGGCTCTAAACGACAGCCGGATTACCAAAGACGGCGTCATCAATCTAAAGTCCCAGGCTTATCGCACCCAGCTCCGTAATAAAACCGATGCCCTAGAGCGTCTACAACAGCTGATTCGCGCTGCCATGGTGGTTAAGAAGAAACGCAAACCCACCAAACCTAGCAAAGCCGCTAAAAAAAGACGTCTCGATAGCAAAGCTAAACGCGCTCAGCAAAAAGCCTCCCGTGGTCGCGTTCGCTATGAGGACTAACGGTTATGGCGACAAAGGATCGATGCAGGAGGCGATTGATAAATGGATAAGCTAGATCAATATCGCCAGTGGATTCAAGCACTGTTGCTGGAATATGCCAACGTAAAATTGGCGAATGAGGCGATCAAGGTTTACAAATTCTTCGACACTGAGGGTGATCACTATCAGGTCTTCCATGCCGGTTGGGCCAAGACTCGTCGGATTTTTGGCCCACTTATTCACATTGATATTTTGGACGGCAAGCTCTGGATTCAGCATGATGGCACTGAAGTGGGGATTGCTAATCGCCTACTTGAGTTAGGAGTGCCTGCAGGGGATATTGTGCTGGGATACCATGCACCCTTTATGCGGCAGCACGATGATTTTGCCGTCGGTTAAAGTTGTTGATAGTAAGTCTCGATTGAATAAATTACTAAAACAGAATTACCAAGCATTAAAGCCTACTAATTATGAGGACTCTGGATGGAAGTACTCGTAAATTTGTTGCGCGAGCTGGGGACCAATGCCTGATACCACTGTCAGTCGCTCCACACTAGCCTCACGAATGTAGTCAATAGAACGAAACTCGGCCAACAGCATCTTTTGTCGGTGATGCCCCAGACCCGGAATCTCGCTGAGTCGAGAACGCCGCATGCGGTCCGTGCGTTTTTTCCGGTGGAAACTGACAGCAAAGCGGTGGGCCTCATCGCGCAGACGACGCAGCAGCTGTACGCCAGGCTGTTCGGATTCTGTCGGTAACGGTTTTGACTCCCCAGGCAAAAAGATTTCCTCACGTTTTTTGGCCAAACTCACCACATGTAGCTCACTCAGCAAGTTCAGTTCTTTCAGCACCTCAACGACGGCTGAGAGCTGTCCTTTGCCCCCGTCAATCATGACCAGGTCAGGCCAGTCCGGGTTGCCAATCCGCTCCTTTGAGCGATCTTCCGCATATTTGCGAAACCGCCGCCGAATCACCTCCGCCATGCTGGCAAAGTCGTCGGAGTGGCCGCTGGTCACCTGAAGATTTTTGATTTTGTAATGGCGATAGTGCTGCTTTGCCGGTAGACCATCGACAAATACCACCTGGGAGGCCACCGCGTCTGATCCTTGAATGTGGGAAATATCGTACCCTTCAATCCGCTTGGGCTGTCCCGGTAGGTCTACAATCTCGGCCAAGTCCTGCATCGCCTGGTTGTTGCGATCGGCAAAGCGCTGGGTGCGCGCTAGCTCATACTGGGCATTGCGCTCCACCATATCCACTAGTTCGGCCTTAGTCTGCCGCTGGGGCACTTCAATTGTGACTTTTCGCCCCTTTTGCTGAGTTAGAAAACCCGCCAAAATCTCAGCCTCTGGCAGCGGATGCTGAACCAAAATCTCACTGGGAATCTCCACTGCATCTACGGTCGGGTAATGCTCTTCTAGAACTTTTTGTAAAATCTGCCCTGGTGTCCCCGACTGTGAATCGGCCACAAAACCCAAGCGACCGACTAAACGCCCGGCTCGAATCTGGAACAGCTGGACACAGGTATGCTGATCGTCGCCAGATAACGCAATGGCATCGCGGGAAATCGTATCGTCCGGCAGTGCTACCTTTTGATGAGCGCTCAGGGTCTGTAGCCCACGAATTTGATCCCGCAATCGTGCCGCCTGCTCAAAATTCAGCTTTTCAGCCGCTTTTTCCATCTGGCTGGTCAAGATTGACTCTAGTTCCTGCACCCGCCCCTGGAAGACCATAGCCACTTTCTGGACAATCTTGTGATAATCCTCCGGGGTGATCAGCTCCTGACATACCCCTGGGCATTGACCAATATCGTAATTGAGACAGGGCCGGTCTTTGAATAGGGGCTGACGTCGCTGCCGCAGCGGAAAGATTTTTTTGGAAATATGCAGAGTGCGCCGGAGTAAACCCGTATCTACGTAAGGACCGTAATAGCGATCTTTTTTTGTGGTTTTACGTCGCTTACGGGTAATAAAAATTCGTGGATAGTCCTCTGACCAAGTAATACAGAGGTAAGGATATTTTTTATCATCCTTCAGCAGCACATTAAAGTACGGCTGGTGCTGCTTGATTAAATTTGCTTCTAAAGCGAGAGCCTCTGCCTCAGTATCCGTGACGATAAACTCGATATCCACCACCTGGGTGACCATCACGCTGATTCGCGGTGCGTGGTGATTGGAGTCCCTAAAGTAAGAGCGGACTCGATTGCGTAGGCTTTTGGACTTGCCGATGTAGAGGATTTGGTCATCCCCATCCCGCATAAAATAAACGCCGGGCTCCTGGGGAATTTCCTTGAGGCGAGTCTCTAAGCGATCGGGATCTTTGATTAGCGTTGTTGCGGCAGCAGCGGAAGGCACTAACGGTCTCTCCTTCTGTACTGATAGGTCTGTACGGGCGGCCCCTTCCATTCTGCCTACAAACCTCAGGTTACAGCCAGAAACATAGGGTTTTTAGAACATTCTGAGTAATCCTTGCTGGCCTACCAAAATTTCTCGCAGCAGGCTGATAAACGCTACCCAAATGATGGGAGAGATATCCACACCACCAAAGGGAGGGATCACCTTACGGACAGGGATTAGAAATGGCTCGGTGGGCCAGTAAACTAAGCTAAACGGAAACTTGGCTGATTCTGCTTCAGGATACCAAGTCAGTACAATCCGAAAGATGAAAAGCAACGTCATTACCGCCAGCAGCGGTCCAACAATCCAGTTGCCAATTGTGATACCCGACATCGTTATATCGCCTCGTGGGGAAATGACCGACATTAAGGATTGTAAAGCTTAAGCGGATGGCTAAGCGCTATACATTTCCAAAATCTTAGAAATACCTTGTATAAATGGCCTTGAACGGGTCAAACAGGTTCAAAATCATGGCCTGCTGAGGGAAAAAGACTTCTCAAGGTTAACGTTGCTCGATACTATATTATTCAAGCATTACAAACGTTTGCTGATTTAGAAGGTAGAGGCCATGACACCATCATTAACAAATTTTCTATTAAGCCTTGCAGCTGGCGCTTTCGTCGTAGTTATTCCTGCAACTATTGCCATTGTCTTTATTAGTCAGCGGGACAAAATTCGCCGCTAACCTCATATTGGCAAATGGTCTAACTCGGGCTGAGGTTTGCGACTTTCTAGTTTGGAGGTCTTGCCAATGCATGCGGTTAGTTCACATCAGCATGGCTAAGGTCAATTTTTTAGCCAGCTTTTTAAAAGAAACCAGATTTTATAAAAGGAGTGTGGCTATACAGCTGTACTCCTTTTTATTTGATTAGCTAGGACTAACCTGGCAAAAGACAAAACCCATGCCGCCCGCTAGGATAGAATTGGTGGCTATGGTTAGCTAGGCAAAACGTCTGTCACCCTCCTGTCACAGAGCCACCATAATACGAGGAAGCGATTGTGAATTTTGGTACTCCGGTCCCGCTGCTAGTTGGATTAATACTGATACTCGGTGCGGTTGGGCTTTTCTTTCTAGATAAGCTTAAGCCAGGCTACGAGCGTAGCTCTGACAAGGTGTATTCCATCTTGCTCCTAATATCTGGGGTATTTCTACTAGCACACCTAAATATGGAACTGCTGGCTTCTTTTCAGCAGGTCATGCTGGTGGGTATGTTGACAACTCTGATTATCAACGACATCACTAAGCGAGAGTCCAATCGCAATAGTCGTCCTGCAGAGCGGGATGCTCCTCCAAGGCGCTATGACGAGCGCCCACGACGGGTGTATCGGGCTGAGTTAGATGATTGGGATGCCCCCGGACCAAGACAGCCGCGTATTCCCAGCAATCGAGGTGGTCAGCATGATGATGGGTATGGCGATCGCTATGAGCCTCGTCCCTTAGAGCCTCGCCCTTCTTACGAAGATCGGCGACCGCCAGCACGCTTACAGCCGGGTGGTCGTCCCGATGAGCGATTAGATAACTACTCTGACAGTCGGTCTGCTCCTGGTCGACCCGATAATCGACCCGATAATCGGCCCAGCGCTCCTTCGGATGGTTTCTATGCTAATCCTCGCTATGACGGTTCACCACCTCCCAATAGTCGCCAGCGCCCACCTCAGCGTCCTGTAGATGCTCCTGTTCCAGCGGGTAACGGTGGGGCTGGTCATAGCTTAGGGGGAGGAGCGCAACCACCGAGGGATTCTGCTCCTCGTCCTGAGCGGCCTCCTCTCAACGTGCGGCCTCGACCGGCGGACTCGCCAGAAAACAACTACACAGATTTTCGACCTGCACCCACAGCGTCTGGGGATGCAGGCCCCTATCCTGAGTCTCCGCCGCCACAGCCGCCAGCTAACTATTAGTAGCAGTTGGCAATAGCTCTCATTCGCAACCATCGCCAATTGTCAATCCGATAATCGTTAGTTGTGGGATAGTCTGATTTCGCGCAATGCGATCGCAAGATAAAAACCCTCAAAACCCTCAAAAGTAGATAACACTTCACCAATGGCTAGAAAGAAACCTACCCAAGCCCATATCACCAAACTGATCTCCAAAAGTCAGTCCGAATTCCTCAGGGCTCGGACTAAAAAACAGACAGAATATTATATGGGGGCTAAGTTACTTGAAGTAGGGGTCAATCCTGATAAGGCTATTTACCGTTGGCAGATCGTAGATAAGGGCATGAAGGAAGAATGGACCTACAGCGCCTACTGGGGCGATAGCCGAGAGACCATGGAGGCCGAAGAAGGAAGCGTGGGGTAGGGCAGCTCTTAGGACAAGTCTAATAAAACACTTCCTCTGTGTGCCGCAGCAGCCGGTCGTCAATCGGCTGATTGAGTAGCACCATAGTGGTAGTTTCATTTTCCGCAAAGCCTACTCGCTGGTAGAACTGTTTCTGATTTGTAGTCATCAGATAGGTCCGTTCCACATGGCTCATATGGGGATGACCGAGAACGGTTTCTACTAACTTGCGGCCCAGCCCAGCCCCCTGGTAATCATCATGGATAACCACATCCCAAATGGTGGCACGATAAACGCCATCAGATGTGGCTCGAGCAAAGCCAATGAGTATTTCTCCATGCCAGGCTGTGACCACGGGGCAGCTATGGCTAATAGCCTTGGCTAAGTCCTCAAACCGCCGGTCTTCTGCCCAAAATGCGGCCTGATTAAAAAGGGCTCTAAGTTGTTCTAAATCCTGTGGGGTAAAGGTTTCGGTGTAGCGAAATTGAACAGACCGACAATCCATAGGGGGTGGGATAATGAGAGAACAACGTAACTAAAGAAACGTAACTAACGGTAGGCCTGCCCTTACCATACACAGCTTGACCAAGGGCAACTATCAAATTCCTTGATACTAAATATCAAACAATTAGTATCAAACACTACAAAATTAACCTACCAGGGACTGCCGATTAGGGTAAAGGCAGCCCAGTAAAAAGGATGGTTAAGAACGAGTCGGGTTTCGTTGGCCAGGGCCGGGGGCATCGTCAGGCGGCCTCCTGTCCATGTGAGTTCGCCAGCGTCTACGGTAATATCGCCTCGGATCATGGCTAGCTGCGCCTGCCGCAGAGCCTCTGCCCGCAGAGTACTGTCCCGTAGATGGGCGTAAAATTCGGTCATTAATCCGGCAGTACCGACGTCATCCACCCGCCAAAGGCTGGCCATGGCTGTTTTTACACCTGCTTGCACGGCTAATCCAGCAAATCCTAATTCTGCTTCTCGGCTTCCCAGGGCGGTACGACAGGCGCTGAGCACCAGTAAGTCTACGGGCGGATCGTTGAGACTGAGGTTAGGCAGCTGGCTTAGGGTTACGCGCTGATCCCAAAACTGAATATAGGAGTTACTGGGATCACCGGCTCGAAACTCTCCATGGGTGGCTAAATGTAGGATGCTGTAATCACCACGTTGTCGATTGGCTAGAACTTGCTCAGGGGTAAAGGATTCATTCAGGAAGAACTGTCCTGGCCAGAGGGTGTCGGCAATGGTCTTAAGCTCTAGGGGGACAGCCGGTAGATCTGGCTGATCCGGAAAGGTGGAGGCTCCCACCGCTAAGACTTCTGCAGATCTGACGTCGCTGTAGTCAATATTGGTTAAACCAACGCTGGGCATAATGCCGAGGCTATAGCGCTCAATCAAAAAAGAGTCTCCATTATGCAGCGCTGCCAGCGGTAGAGCGCGCAAACCACTGGGCAATACAAAGGCTAGATGATTGATACCTTGCTTGCTCAGGATGTCTTCTAACGGTTCAATTAGGGAGCTGTGAAGTCGTTTCGCCGGGCGCAAATAACGACGGCCTAGGGACTGGCTAATGACCCCTCGGTGTAGCTGGGCAACAGCGGTTTGAATATCAGCTTGGGTGCTGTCCACCAGAAGACGATGGGGTGGTTTGTCTGCAGTGACTAGGACAAGTTCTAACAGATTGTTTTCTGGGCTGATTTCAAGCACTTGTTTGGCTTGGGGCCGAGTGTCAGGGACAAAGTTGATGTATAAAATGCCTGGGACATAGCCGGTTTCAACGGTTACCTGACTCAGTTTTTGCTGTACTTCTGGTAGGGGCAAATTGCGCTCGGCGCGCACGCCTAAGTACTGGGAATATTCTTGGGAAATGCTCTGTTCTCTGGCAGCTAGTTCTTCAGAGGTGATTTCGGCATCGTCCAAGATCTCAAAAAAGACATCTTCGTCACCAAATTCCTCATCCTCTTCGAACTCCTCATCCTCGTCGTCAAATTCTTCTTCTTCCTCGTCATCAAACTCATCGTCGCCAAACTCGTTGTCGCCACCGTTATCGTCTTCCCCATCAGCATCTTCAGCACTATCGCCGTCCTCGAAGCTGCTATCACTGGCTAACTCACCATCAGTTTCAGTTCCTTCATCACTGTCTTCAAAATCGAGGACATCATCATCGAAGAAATCGTCTAAGGTGTTGTCTTCGTCCAGGTCGCCATCTGAAAAATCCTCGTCGCTCAGGTCATCATTGCAACCATCGACACAGTCAGTGAGATTGGAGCCCATGGTCAAAATGCTAATGGAGCCTTGGGAAAAACTGCCAGAGAATGATTGGACAGGGGTGAGGCTGGTGTCGGTTGCGATGGCCCCCACTGTCCCATTCGTGCTGGCATTTCCCACCACAAAGGGTGTTTGCCCATTCCCCCCATGGCGAATGCGAATACTGTTGGGTGCTAGCAAACTTTGCCCCGCTGCGTTGCTCCCCGTTACCCGCAAAAAATTAGTGGTTGTGATGTCAATCCCTGCCTGGGTCTCGATGTAGTTGACCTCAATATCTCCCACGGCATTGAGGCGTACATCGTTATCCACTAGGGGAGCTGCCGACTGGATGGCTAACTCGGTTGGATTGTTAATGCGGCCATCCAGGGTTAACAGACTGCTATCGGTGACCAGATTGTCCCCTAGATCTACACCAATACCTGTGTTGCTTACCCCGTTGATGGAAATCTGTCCGGTGCCCCCGGTGTCAATGCGAACGCCGTCCTCGACTAAAACACCGGGACTGTTGCTATGACGTCCCGTCAGGGTGACATCGCCGCCATTGGTCTGAATGTTACTCCCGGCAAGGAGGGAAACCCCTGCGGCTGATGTTAGTTGCTCCCCATTGCCATCCACCGTCAAGTTGCCGCCTGCCGTATTGATGGCGCCATTAATGGTCACCACACCATTGCCTTGACGATCGGTGTCGGCTAGGAGCTGGAGGTTAAGAGGAGTGGCGGTTGCTGCGGGTGCGATCGCACCCTCAATCACAATATTGCCCGCTGCCAAGAGTTCTAAAGTCGCCCCTGGACTAGCCGTGTAGTTCAGCGGGTCAATCAGGGTGATATTGCCACTCTCAGTACCACCGCTACCCGTCGAAACAACCACACTCCCGTTAGAGAGCGCCTCGCTTAGCAGATCAACATCTAAAACAGAAACAGACCCTGTGGCTGTGAACGGACTGGCTGCCGATAAATTCTCATTATTGCCACCGTTATCACGAATCTCAATATCAAACGGATCCAATAGCCACAGCCCAGGGTTTCCAAAGGCCGCTGACACATCCGGTCTTTGGGTTACCTCCAAAAAGCCCCGACTGCTGGTTTCCACAAACCCACCATCACCGCCTTGGTCTCCACCTCGAGCCGACACGGTGCCATAAATACGGCTGCTCTCTTCTGACCAAACGATAATATTGCCCCCCGTGCCCTGCCCTGTCGCATCGGCGGTCACCGTTGCCGTTGGGGCCACATAGACGGCCCGCGCATTGGGTAATGGGCCTGTACCTTCCTGATTGCCCCCCACCCAAATATTGCCGCCGCCAGACGCTACCACCTGGCCATCCAGCAACCCCACCTGCTCACCCAGGAACTGTACCGCCTCACCAACCACCTCGCCACTAGAGAGGGTCGTTCCAGTCGCAGCATCAATATTCGCCCCCGCTAGCTGCAGGCTGCCATCTGGGTTAACCACCAGCCCGGTCGCTGACGCCACCGACGGCTCCGTGAGTAGAGTAGGCAAATCTAACGGCTCAATTTCACTGGTCAGCTGCTGAGGAGCCACATCATAGGCCAGCACTGACCCCACAGCACTGAGACGAACATAATGGCCCTCAGGCACCGCCGCCAGGGTTACAGAACCCCCAGGACTCAAAAGATTCCCCTCATTCACCACGCGGCTGCCCACCAGGGCCAACGTCGCTCCTGGAGCCACCTCCAAATTCCCGCTGTTGACCAATGCTCCGCCAGCATTAACCCAGAAGTCTAACCCTGTGGGCTGCCCCACCAGTGAGGCATAGTCTACCGAGCCCAGGGCCGGAAACGTTCCACCATCAAACAAAACGCTATCTGCAGTCGTCGCCAGAAAGTCTCCTGGTAAAGCCAGCGTCGCCTCTTTCCCAAAGATAATTCCCGCTGGGTTTAGTAGAAACAAGTCAGCATTACTGCCCACAAGCTGCAGCTGGCCATTAATTAAGGACGCCTCACCACCGCTAATACGCCCGAGCACATGGGCCACACCCGCTGGCACTACAAACGTAGCTTGCTCAGACTGATCTAGATTAAAGCGATCAAACCCGTGAAATAGGTTCAACCCATCTGCAGATGGTTGGCCGCCGGTAATGCTGTAGTCAGCCGCGTTTTGCTCAACCTGGGTACCGTCTGCAGGCACAATGGACGGCTGTGCGATCGCAGGTAAGCTGAGGCTCAAACCGATCAGTGCCACTAACCCTGATCCGCATCCAAATTTGTAGGGGTCTAAGGGAGGAAAACTCGACGTTTTAACTTGGATGTGATTTAACCAGCCGCGCATCTTTAATCCTCACCCCAGAGCCACCTGTCCTAGCTTGCCACAGCTCTTCGGGGGATTGCCCCTGATCCCGCTGCATCTACACACTAAAAGACAGCATTATTTTCGAGTGAGGTAAACCGTCCCTAAGGATAGGTTTTAGGCTGAGCATATCTAGATAAGATAGGTATCGGGGTATAGTACCTCCACACTCGCCGTTTACTGCCCAGACATGCTGAAACGACTTTTAGGCGATCCAAACGCCCGCAAGCTCAAGCGCTATCAACCTGACGTCAAAGAGATTGCCCTCCTAGAAGAGGAGATCAAGGCCCTCTCCGATGATGACCTGCGGGGGAAAACCGCTGAGTTTAAGCAGCGCCTTGAGAAGGGTGAAGATCTCGACGATCTGCTCACCGAGGCGTTCGCCATTGTCCGAGAAGCGGGCATGCGGGTCTTAGGCATGCGTCACTATGATGTGCAGCTAGTCGGTGGCATGGTGCTCCACGATGGCCAGATCGCTGAGATGAAAACCGGCGAAGGTAAAACCCTGGTAGCCACCCTGCCCGCCTACCTCAATGCCCTTTCCGGTAAAGGGGTACACATTGTAACCGTCAATGACTACCTAGCTCGTCGTGATGCGGAATGGATGGGGCAGGTCCACCGCTTCTTGGGATTGTCAGTGGGACTGATTCAGCAGGGCATGAGCCCCTCAGAGCGGCGCAAAAACTACGCCTGTGACATTACCTACGGCACCAACAGCGAGTTTGGGTTTGACTACCTGAGGGATAATATGGCCTCCTCCATTGAGGAAGTCGTCCAACGCCCATTTAACTTTTGCATCATCGACGAAGTAGACTCCATCCTGGTGGATGAAGCCCGGACACCGCTGATTATTTCAGGACAGGTTGACCGTCCCCAGGAAAAGTATGTGCAAGCCGCCGATCTGGCTCGGCAGCTGCAGCCCGAGACGGACTACGAGGTCGATGAAAAGGCCCGTAATGTCCTACTCACAGACGAAGGATTTGAAAAGGCGGAAAACCTCCTGGGTGTGAACGACCTGTTTGATCCAAAAGATCCCTGGGCGCATTTTGTATTTAACGCGGTTAAAGCCAAAGAACTCTTTGTCAAAGACGTTAACTACATCGTCCGTAATGATGAAGTAGTGATCGTTGATGAATTTACCGGTCGAGTCATGCCCGGTCGCCGTTGGAGCGATGGTTTGCACCAGGCGATTGAAGCCAAAGAACATGTGGATATCCAGCCAGAAACCCAAACCCTGGCCTCGATTACCTATCAAAACTTCTTTTTGCTCTATGACAAGCTCTCGGGCATGACCGGCACAGCCAAAACCGAAGAAGCTGAATTTGAAAAGATCTACGACATTGAAGTCACCATCATTCCGACCAACCGCCCCATTGCCCGAAATGACGTGTCGGATGTCGTATACAAAACCGAAAGTGCCAAGTGGCATGCCATTGCTAAAGAATGTGCAGAAATGCATGAGTCGGGGCGTCCTGTCTTGGTGGGTACCACCAGTGTTGAGAAGTCGGAGCTGCTGTCGGGGCTGCTGCACCAGCTAAATGTAGAGCACAACTTACTCAACGCTAAGCCAGAAAATGTAGAGCGTGAATCCGAAATTGTTGCCCAGGCAGGCCGCAGCGGCGCTGTCACCATCGCCACCAATATGGCTGGTCGCGGAACAGACATTATTCTCGGGGGTAATGCCGACTATATGGCTCGCCTAAAAATACGGGAATATTTGATGCCCAAGGTGGTGCGACCTGAGGATGAGCAAGGTTTTGGAGTGGCCAAGGTAGCTGCGGCTAGTGGCGGTAGAACGTCAGCAAAAGGTTTCCAAGGTAACGGCAAAAAGAAAAAAACCTGGAAAGCCTCGCCAGAGATCTTTCCCACTGAGCTGTCGGGGGAAACCGAAAAGGTTCTCAAGGAAGCCGTAGCCTTTGCTGTTAAAAATTACGGTCCACAAAGTCTGTCAGAATTAGAAGCCGAAGACAAAATTGCCACAGCGGCTGAGAAAGCGCCTACCGAAGATAAGTCTATTCAAAAGCTGCGGGAAGTATACAAGCTGATTTTGGCTGAGTATGAAACCTTTACCGATGCTGAGCACGACAAGGTGATTGAGCTGGGTGGCCTGCACGTGATTGGTACAGAGCGCCACGAGTCTCGTCGGGTGGATAATCAGCTGCGGGGCCGGGCTGGGCGTCAGGGTGACCCCGGTTCTACTCGTTTCTTCTTAAGTTTAGAAGACAACCTGCTACGAATCTTTGGCGGCGATCGCGTTGCCGGTCTGATGAATGCCTTCCGCGTAGAAGAGGACATGCCCATCGAGTCTGGCATGTTAACTCGCTCGTTGGAGGGGGCGCAGAAAAAGGTAGAAACCTATTACTACGACATTCGTAAGCAGGTGTTTGAATACGACGAGGTGATGAATAATCAGCGTCGGGCTATTTATGCCGAGCGCCGCCGCGTCTTAGAAGGAGACAAGCTTAAGGAGCTGGTGATCGGCTACGGTGAGCAGACCATGGACGACATTGTCGAAGCCTATATCAATCCTGAACTACCGTCAGAAGAATGGGATCTTGACAATATTGTTGGCAAGGTTAAAGAGTTTATCTATCTGCTGGAAGACCTCACCCCTGACCAGTTAGAAAATCTCTCCATGGGAGAGATTAAAACCTTTTTGCGGGAGCAGGTACACATTGCCTACGACATCAAAGAAGGTCAGGTGGACAAGATGAAGCCAGGCTTGATGCGTGAGGCCGAGCGCTTCTTTATCCTGCAACAGGTGGATACCCTCTGGCGGGAGCATCTGCAGCAGATGGATGCACTGCGGGAAACGGTTGGCTTACGCGGCTATGGTCAAAAGGATCCGCTGATTGAGTACAAGAGTGAAGGCTATGAAGTCTTTTTGGACATGATGACCGGCATTCGGCGTAATGTGGTGTACACCATGTTCCAGTTTCAGCCGCAGCAGCCCCCACAGGCAGCCCCTGCTGATGGTCCTATTGATGTAGAGGTGGTGTAGTAGGACTTGCCTGACGATACGTTAGGCAGAGTCGTCTAATATCTGATGTTTGCTCAGCTGGTGCGTGGGGAAATCACTGAACTAGCTGATAGGGTTGTGCTGCAGCTCAGAGAAAATTCGATATGCCATTACCAACTGTCAGGATGATTTGACCGTTGCGATCGCACTAAAATTTTAGCCAAGTATACGGGATGTGACAGCCTCGCTAATGCCTGCTTGACTCAACAATCTGTGCCTGATAGCCTACTGAATAGGCAGCTGATAACAGCTGTCTTTCCGCACCCAAAAATTTAGCCGCGCGAGATGGTAGTGCTGGTAACACTGCCACCTCGCTGACCCGCCCAACTGAGGATACCAGTTGGTGAGCTGTGAGCATTTTACAGCCACCCTGAGTTTAGTTGCAGGGTGGCTGAGTTTTTGGGGCTTTCCTCCCTGTTGTTTCGTGGGTTAATCGCCCAATATCCAAAGGAAAACGCCCCTATGACTTTCCAAAACCAGGCACCCCCATCCGGCACCCCAATGCCGCCCAGTCTGCCTGCCGATTTTTCCAGCAGTTTGCCGCCCAGCAGCTTTATCCGTCATATTCTGCTTGGTCATCCCGACCACATCCGCCAGACCATCCATCTGCTGCACAATTTACGATATGTAGAAACCAGCCAATGGAGCCCGCTAATCGAAGTACCCGACAATCGATTAATCTTGAGACCCCAACCCGATGACGTAATCAGCATGTTGGTACGACGATTATAAAAATGTAGGTTGGGTTGAGCCCGCGAAACCCAACACGCCAACCCACCATGGTTCACCATCGATACCCGATACCAATCAATAGAACAAACTTACGAGGGTTCTTTCGGGGTACGGCAATGTTGGGTTGGCAACGATCTCGATAAATCTTTATTGATCGGATAGGGTGCAACCCAACCTACGTTTGAGGGGCATGAAAATCCACTTGAGTAGGGTAGGTCGTTGCGAATATTTCGAATAATTTTTACACTGGGCAGCAAGATGCCGTTCCCAATGGAGGGCTTAACCTGTGGCTTTAATTCCTATCCATGCTGAGTTGACCACTCAAGAGGCAGCCGATTTATTGAATGTTTCTCGCCCTTATCTAATTAAACAGATTGAAGCAGGTGCGCTTCCTCATCATAAGGTAGGGCGTCATCGTCGGATTCGGTTTGATGATTTGATGGCCTACAAGCAACAGATCCATGAACAAAGCTCTCGGGCGTTGGATGAGATGGTCGCGCTATCCGAAGAAATGGGTCTATATGACTAATGGCCAGTGGTTTAACGGTTTTGTATGACGCCTGTGTGTTTTATCCCAATCACTTGCGGGATATTTTGATGCAGCTGGCTACAACAGGGCTATTTGCGGCTAAATGGACAGAACAGATCCATGATGAGTGGATGCATAATTTACAGCATAATCGGCTGAGTCACAGAAGCTACAACTGATAGGGTTTGATATCAAATAGGGAAACCTGTTTTTGTCCTTGAAGAATCAGCGCAAAAACATATCTATGGAAAAGCTATCAGTTAAGTTGAAAAATTGTTATGGCATATCGTCTCTAGAGCATGTATTTGATTTTAGTAAGTCCCATGCAAATTTAATATACGCACCAAATGGCGTAATGAAAACTTCTTTCGCTAAAACATTTAAAAAGCTCTCTGAAGGAAGAGAGCCAAGAGAAGAAGTCTATAATAAAAAAAGCTCTTACGAGATAAAAATAGATAATAATATTATAGAAAGCGACAATATTTTGGTTGTTGAACCTTTTGATCCAAGCTACGAATCTAAGAATATATCAACGCTGTTAGTAAATGCTGATAAAAAGAGTCGCTATGATGAAATTTATAGAAAGATAGCAGACGCTA
>NZ_JADEXP010000114.1 GCF_015207065.1 Leptolyngbya cf. ectocarpi LEGE 11479
AGCAAGAACAGCAGCGGGGAGACCTAGGGTGCAAAGAATACGATTAAACATGATGGTTGAATTCCTCGAAACGTTTGATGGCTAGACGAGGCTAGTTTTTTATCGGTTTTTGAAACCCGTAAAAACTGAACCTCGCTTTCATGATTCTGTTGTATCTTTCTGGCCCTGGTAACGGAAAAGAGTAGAGGACACTTTTGATAGGTGGACTATGGAATAGGGGCTTAAACTATTGAAAAATCGTTTAAATACACTGTGCCAGTTGGGGATATGACCGTAGTGGTAACGCAACGGCTTACCATAGAGAATGTTCTCTTGATGTGTATTTTATCCATGGTGACCTATATTCAGCGCGGTCTTACTTTTTCTATCCTCTGTCTGGCTTGTCTTTTCAGCCTGCTGGTGTCCCCTGTCTATGCTGCGGACCTGTCTCCAGCCCCCGAGGCAGCTACTGCCTATATCATTTCTCCCCAGGACGGCGATGCGGTCAGCTCCCCGTTTATCGTCCAGTTTGGTCTGTCAGGCATGGGGATTGCTCCGGCTGGCGTAGACCGCCCCAATACCGGTCACCATCATTTGCTGATCGATGTGGGCGAACTGCCGTCACTGACTGAGCCTCTCCAGGGGTCTGAGCAAGTTCTCCACTACGGCGCAGGTCAAACCGAAACCCAGCTCAGTTTGACCCCTGGTGACCATACGCTGCAGCTGGTGTTGGGAAACTATAGCCATATTCCCCACGATAATCCAGTCATCTCTGAGAAAGTTACAGTGACTGTCCAAGATTAATCAGAGCAATAACAGGTTGCAGCCAAGATTAATCAACCCACGTCCCCCAACAATGCATCCTCTCTCCACCGACCAGCTCCTCGCCATCGACCGTCAGCATGTGTGGCATCCCTATGCCGCTATGCCTAACTCCTTACCGATTTTTCCGGTCAAGTCGGCCCACGGTGTACACATTGAGCTAGAAGATGGCCGTACTCTCGTGGATGGCATGTCCTCCTGGTGGACCTGTATCCATGGCTATAACCATCCTCGGCTCAATCGTGCGGCCCGCGAGCAGATGGAGCGCATGTCCCATGTGATGTTTGGGGGCCTAACCCACCAGCCAGCGGTACAGCTAGCCCAGAAGTTAGTAGACCTGACACCAGAGCCGCTGCAGCAGGTATTTTTCTGTGATTCGGGGTCAGTGTCGGTGGAAGTGGCCATGAAAATGGCGATTCAATACTGGTATAACCTGGGTCAGCCGGAAAAGCATCGGTTTCTGACGGTGCGGGGCGGCTACCATGGCGATACTTTTGATGCCATGTCGGTCTGCGACCCGGTCAATGGCATGCATCATTTGTTTAATCAGGTGCTGCGGCAGCAGTATTTTGCTGATGTGCCCAAAATTCCCTTTTGGGGTGTGTGGGAGGATACAGATATTGCGAGTTTTGAACAGCACCTTGTGGAAAACTCTGGCCAGATAGCCGCCGCTATTTTTGAACCGGTGGTCCAAGGGGCTGGCGGTATGCGGTTCTATAGCCCTGACTATGTGCGCCGGGCGCGGGAGCTGTGTGACCAGTATGGGGTGCTGCTGATTTTGGATGAAATTGCCACAGGTTTTGGTCGGACCGGACAGTTGTTTGCCTGTGACCATGCCAATATTGCCCCGGATATTCTCTGTGTGGGCAAAGCCCTGTCGGGTGGGTTTATGTCCCTGGCGGCCACACTGACTACCCCTCACATTAGCCAGGTCTTTGCTCAGGGAGGATCAGGTGTGTTTATGCACGGCCCCACCTTTATGGGGAATCCCCTGGCCTGTGCTGTGGCCTTGGAAAATATATCGATTTTAGAAAGCTACGATTGGCGGGCTCAGATTCAGCGGATTGAGTCGCAGCTGAAGGCGGAATTGGCTCCCTGTCGTGAGTCGTCTTTGGTCAAGGATGTGCGAGTGCTGGGGGCTATTGGTGTGGTCGAACTGCATGAACCTGTGGATATGGCGGTGATACAGCCGCAGTGTGTGGACCACGGGGTGTGGCTACGTCCCTTTGGTAGGCTGGTGTACACTATGCCCCCCTATATTATTGAGCCTGCCGATCTCAGCCGTATTACCCAGGCAATGGTGGCCCTTACTCGTTAAGCTTTAGAGATCTGTCGCTGTTGGATTTGCCACTAGGATGCGTTTTACTGCAATCATTGTTCTGGCGACTGGCCTGATGGGTGCTCTTAGCAGCTGTAACTCATCCCGTCCTTCAACTCAGACGGCTATTTCTGAACCCAGTGCTCAAATAGCGGAATCGAATACTTCGGCAACCTCAGCATCCCCTCCTGAGGAGTCTCTGAGCGCTCAGGAGGTTTTCCCACTAACCCCTGGTCGTCATTGCTATCGGCTAGATGATGGTATTACCACTACCAATCTGCGTTTGACCCTAGACAAAGAGGCTCGGATTGAGGGAGAGGCTCGGTCCTCGGTTCAAAATGATGAGGCGGCCTACTATACGAGCTACACTCAGGCATTTGCGGGCACGTTAGATGACACTGTCGCCATTGATGCGGTTGTTGACGTTACCACTTGGATTGAGTATGACGTTCAAAATACCCGTGAGGCTTGGATACTCACTAGCGAAGCACTCCAGACAGAGGATCAGACGCTTGATCTGGTGGACTGTCAGCTGGTGGACTCGGTATTCCAGGACGACAGTGGGTTGGAATCGGCGGATCTGTTAGATGGGGCGACCGCTGTTCATCGCCAGCGGGTTGAGTTTGCTCCGGGTGAACGTGCTGCAGCTGTTAGCAACGCTGTGGTGCGTGGGGAGCGGGATGTTTATCTGTTGGGGGCCAGCAGCGGTCAACAAATGGAGTTATCCATCGCGTCCTTGGAGGATAATGCGGTTTTTGATGTGATTTCCCCCAGCGGCTATATTCTGGCCCGTGAAATGATGGATGAAACGGTAGTTTTGCCCCATACGGGAGACTATCAGGTGATCGTGGGGGGTACTCGAGGAAATGCTTCCTATGAGTTGACTATTGGTATTGAGTAAATCAGCCTCCATTTTGCCTTGGGATATCATGAAGTAGGTCACAGGAGGTAATGCCATGACTCCCGCAGCTAGCGACAAACCAGAAATTATCCGTACAGAGCGAGGGCTGACTATCACAGGTACTCGGATTACCCTTTATGATGTGATGGACTATGTGATAGGTCAATATCCACCTAAGTTTATCCAAGGATTATTCGAGCTGACAGACGAGCAACTCAACACGGCCCTAGCTTATATTGAGGCCAACTGCTTCGAAGTCGAAACTGAATATCAGCAAGTTATCCAGGACACTGAAGAACTTCGACAATACTACGAAGAGCAGAATCGTGAGCGGGTTGCTCAAATTTCTACCTTACCACCCCCGCCTGGACTAGAAGCTGCATGGGAAAAGCTTCAGGCATCCAAGGCACGTCACCAGCTACAGTTGTGATTTTTTTAGTTGATCACAATTTAAAGGGACACGCGCGTATTCTGCTTGGGAGCATCGCTGGGCAAGGGTGGCTTGATGTTGTTCCAATTCGCTTTGTTATGTTTGAGGCGGTGGGATTATCAATCGATAGCAATGATAGAGTAGTTTGGAGAGTAGCGCAGAAAAACCAGATGATTCTGCTTACTGCGAATCGCAGCATGAAAGATGATGATTCGCTAGAGCAAGTGATGCGTGAAGAAAATACTCCAAGTTCTTTGCCAGTCGTAACTATTGGCAATGCTGATCGAGTTTTAAATGATTCAAGTTATCGAGATCGCTGTGTTGATCGGATTGTTGAAATTGCAATTTACACTGCCAATTACATGGGTGCAAGACGAGTTTTCATTCCATGATAGTGCAGCGTCACGTGGTTGTTTGATTGCACCGCTAGGAAACACGGCATAAAAACCCCCATGAACTCAGTGAGTTGACCATTGGTATTGAGTGAATAAACCGGCATTGCTGATCCTGGGGATGACGTTAGCAGTGAGCCATTGTCAAGTAGCGATGGCCACGGCTCGGCCTATTTCCCAAATCAGCGATCGCGCTGGATGGCGCGATCGCAACACGAGCCGACTCTAACCTTCCGGGTCAAAATCGCCATCACTTCATTGGGCTGTCCGGTCGGTAGCGGACGGCTCCAGTCATTGGGTTCGGCGTAGTTGCGCTGAAGCAGCTCTTTGATCGTGATTTGCACATATCTGAAGCTTTGTAACGCATTTGCCGTAAATTTCTATCCCTGACCGATAGGTCATTAAGGCTGCCTGCTAGCGCCGAAGTGACATCGTTCAACTGGACCCTAACCATGGATAGTCTGCTACGGAGCCTGATACTAAGCACAGTACTGATCCCCAATCTATTTGTGGTAAATGCGGTAGCAGCGGATATGGCGCCACCGGAGCTATCGCGCCCATTTCAGCCTGCATCGCCTGGGATTCCGCAGCGGCGTTTAAGTGGCGGTACACGCTAGCCTGGCCTACACTGCACCCCATGCCTGTATTTACTTGATCCATGTCTAACCGCCCATGCCATCGTTCTGGCCGTGACTGCTGGCAGTTTTGGATTGATCGCGGCGGCACCTTTACTGATATCGTGGCCCGTCGTCCCGATGGTCAGCTGCAGGTCCATAAGCTGCTGTCTGAAAATCCTGGTCGCTATGCCGATGCTCCTATCCAGGGAATTCGTGAGATTTTGGGTCTCCAAGACGACGAGCCGATTCCCGCTGAACAAATTGAAGTGGTGAAAATGGGCACAACGGTGGCCACTAACGCGCTACTGGAACGTAAGGGAGATCCGACAGTACTGCTGATTACTAAAGGATTTAAGGATGCTCTGCGTATCGGCTATCAGAACCGACCTGATATTTTTGCCCGTCATATTCAGCTGCCGGAGATGCTATATGACCAGGTGATCGAGGTGCCGGAACGCTACAGCGCTCAGGGGGAGGCGCTACTGGCTCTAGAAGACGACGGGCCGTGGGTGGAGGAGCTGCAGCGGGTGTTTGAGACTGGGGTACGGGGATGTGCGATCTCATTTCTCCATGCCTACCGCTACCCTGACCACGAAGCTCAAGTAGCGGCCATTGCTAAGCGCATCGGCTTTACCCAAATTTCCGTTTCTCACCAGGTTAGCCCCTTGATGAAACTGGTGAGTCGCGGTGACACCACCGTCGTTGATGCCTATCTCTCACCCATACTACGGCGCTATATCAACCAAATCGAAACCGCCCTAATCCCCCCTCTCCTCAAGGAGAGGGAGCCAGGGGGAGAGGTGCCTCGTCTTATGTTTATGCAGTCCAACGGCGGCCTTACCGATGCCCATCGTTTTCAGGGTAAAGACAGTATTCTCTCCGGTCCCGCAGGCGGCATCGTTGGTGCGGTTAAGACCTGTGCCAGCGCTGGGTTTAACAAAATTATCGGCTTTGACATGGGCGGCACGTCTACGGATGTGTCCCATTACAATAGCGGCAGTAGCAACGGCAGCGACTACGAGCGCACCTTTGAAACCGAGGTAGCCGGCATTCGTCTGCGGGCACCGATGATGGCTATTCACACCGTCGCCGCTGGTGGTGGGTCCATTCTGCAGTTCGACGGAGCCCGCTACCGCGTAGGACCAGAATCCGCTGGCGCTTACCCTGGTCCTACCTGCTACCGTCGTGGTGGACCGCTGACCGTAACCGACTGTAACGTCATGCTGGGCAAGCTGCAGCCTGACTTTTTTCCAACCGTATTTGGACCATCTGGGGACCTGCCCTTGGATAAAGCCGCTGTCATCGCAGGATTTGAAACCCTTGCGCAACAGGTTAGTCAACAGACAGGACAAACTCAAAAAGCTGAGGAAGTTGCCGCTGGTTTTCTCGCTATTGCCATCGACAAAATGGCCAGCGCCATCAAAAAAATCTCGATTCAGCGGGGCTATGACGTTAGCGACTATACCCTCTGCAGCTTTGGTGGAGCTGGTGGGCAACATGCCTGCTTGATCGCAGAAGCTCTGGGGATGCGACAAATCTTTCTCCATCCCTTTGCTGGGGTATTATCCGCCTACGGTATTGGGTTAGCCGATCTGCGTATTCTCAAAGAACAAGCGATTGAAGCCACCCTTTCAGAAGAAACGCGATCGCTACTTACCGAAGCCCTATCGTCCCTGGTCTCTGCTGGCACCCAAGCAATGAGAGATCAGGGAGTAGCCGCCGAAAAAATCTCCACCCTCCGTAAGGTTCACCTACGCTACAGCGGCACCGACTCAGCTCTGATAGTCTCTTTTGGCTCACTCAGCGAGATGACAGCTCAGTTTGAGCACATCTACAAACAGCGTTATGGGTTTACCATGCCCAACAAAGCTCTCATGGTAGAAGCCGTGTCGGTAGAAACCATTGGACAAACAACTTCTATTGACGAGCCCTCCCTGACTCACCAGCGTACTCAGCCCCTGAGTCCTATCACTACGGTTCCCATCTATGCCAAAGGAAACTGGCACGACAGTTCTGTCTATCAGAGAGAGCATCTCTTTCCTGGGGACACTATTCAAGGCCCGGCTCTTATTATTGAGCCCACAGGTACTAATGTCATTGAACCTGGCTGGTTTGCCCAGCTCACAGCAAAGAATTATCTGGTGCTCAATTCTCAGACCGAGTCCCAAAGCCCAATAGACCCAGTACTGTCGTTGGATAAACCTGATCCGGTCAAGCTAGAAATCTTTAATAACCTTTTTCGGTCTGTGGCAGAAGAAATGGGCATCACCCTGCAGAACACTAGCTACTCAGTCAACATCAAAGAGCGATTAGATTTCTCCTGTGCTATTTTTGACCAGCAGGGGCAGCTGGTAGCCAATGCTCCCCATATCCCTGTGCATCTAGGCTCCATGGGAGAAAGTGTGCTCAGTCTAATTCAAGCTAAGGGGGACAGCTTTAACCCCGGCGATGTCTACATGTCCAACAATCCCTATAATGGCGGCACGCATTTACCCGACATTACGGTGATTACGCCTGTATTTATCGAATCGGCGTTGGTGGGCGGTGCCCACCCTACGAATGGACCTCTTTTCTACGTTGCATCGCGGGGGCACCATGCCGACATTGGCGGTATCACCCCAGGTTCCATGCCTCCCGAGAGTAAAACCATCGACCAAGAGGGCATATTAATCGACAACGTCACACTCATTGAGCAGGGACAATTTTGCGAAGCTGCTATTACGGAACTCTTGCAGTCTGGGCCTTACCCTGTACGCAACCTGGCTCAGAATTTAGCAGATCTGCGTGCCCAGGTGGCGGCCAATAAATGCGGAGTGCAAGAGCTTCAGCGCATGGTTGCCCACTATGGCCTAGAGCAAGTCCAGGCCTACATGCAACACGTGCAAGACAATGCCGCCGAAGCTGTTCGGCGTGTCATTGATGTCCTATCCGACGGAGAGTTTACTTACACTACCGACAATGGCACCCAGATTCGTCTAGCGATCGCGATCAATCAGACAGAACGCTCTGCCCGTATTGACTTTACCGGTACGTCGCCCCAGCAAGACAACAACTTTAATGCGCCCTTAGCCGTGTGTAAAGCTGTCGTTCTCTATGTTTTTCGCACCCTGGTTGATGACGATATTCCCCTCAATGCCGGCTGCCTCAAACCTTTAGAGATTGTTGTGCCAGCAGGGTGTTTACTCAACCCGTGCTATCCAGCCGCTGTTGTAGCTGGCAATGTAGAAACTTCCCAGGCGGTGACCAATGCGCTCTACGGAGCGCTGGGTACCCTGGCTGCCAGTCAGGGTACCATGAACAACTTCACCTTTGGCAATGAATGCTACCAGTATTACGAGACTATCTGCGGAGGCTCTGGGGCCGGTCCAGATTTTGCGGGCACCGATGCTGTGCAAACCCACATGACTAACTCTCGGCTGACGGATCCGGAGGTGCTTGAATGGCGCTTCCCAGTTTTAGTGGATAAGTTTTCTATTCGACCCAACAGCGGCGGTGCAGGCAAATACCCAGGAGGTAACGGGGTGATTCGGCGCATTCGTTTTCGCGAAGCGATGACTGCGGCTATTATCTCAGGTCATCGTCAGGTGGCTCCGTTTGGCTTGCAGGGAGGGCAGCCGGGACAGCTGGGAAAAAATAGACTTGAGCGAGATAATGGGTTAATAGAGACTATTGGCAGCAATGCCCAGGTTGCTATGGAGGCTGACGATGCTTTTGTTATTGAGACACCTGGTGGCGGCGGATTTGGGGCTTCGATATCTGATAGCTAATTAGGATGACTGAGATCTTGTACCTGGCGATGAAGCGCCAACCCACCCTGCACTCAAAGTGACAGGGCTAACTGATGGGTGTCCACTGGAAGGGACACAATCATCGGAGGTGTGTGTTTAGGGGACGCTTCCACGACACTTATACGATGCTTCGATAGCTCCACCACCGACCTCCAGCGCCTCCATACCCAACTGTCCCTTTTAGCGGACAGCCCTCAGTTAGCAGTAGGTTTCGAACCTACTGTGGGTTTTAGCCTCGCAACCGACTTGGTGTAGTGTCTAAGGCTACCTACTTATTTGCTAATGCCTCTAGCTGCTCAATCTGTGCGGATAATGTGGCCATCGCCGTCAATATTCAGAGGTGTACTAGGAAAATTCTTTTCTATGAGTTTTCGCAGCAAAGCGACCGTTTGAAACGAGTTGTCCAGATAGGGCAGCCCATCCCTATCTAACAACACAGGAATAACGCTGCCGTTGAAGAAGCTACCGTCTTGCTCTAACCCCACCTGTAAAATCATTGACTTACCCAGGGCACCATCCACTGGCAATGTGTCATACCCTAAGAAATTTCCCAGAGAGTAAGCGATTAACCGGTCTTTATATAGCTCTATCGCCCTGGGAACATGGGGACCATGGCCCAGTACTAAATCCGCTCCTGAATCAATCACACTACGGGAAAACTGCACCATATTTCCACGATTTTCTCCTAGGAAATACTCGGTTTTGTTGTAGGTGTTTATCGCCATGGTGCCCTCTGCCCCAGCATGGACCGAGATTACCACCATATCTGCCTGTTGTTCTGCCTGCTTAATCAGGCTGTCAGCGGCTGTGAGGTCATGCATTAAATTGTGGTCAGGGAAGTAGCTAAAGGCAATAAATGCTACCGTCACGTCATTGACATCAATGTACGAAATCTCACCCTTTTGGCCAACGGTTTTTACTCCAGCTGCGTTTAGGTGCGCCATGGTATCTTCAAACCCTTTTGGGCCAAAGTCAAAGGAGTGGTTGTTGGCTACGCTCATCATATCGAATCCGGCCTGGCGAATGATCTGGGCATAGGCTGGCGGAGAACGAAAGGCGAAGGTATTTGATCGGCTAATATCTTTAGCGCTGTAGGGATGATCCGTCAGCGTACTTTCATAATTGCCAAATAAAATATCGTTCTCTTTTTGCAGGTAGGGAACGATGCGTCGAAAGAGAACATTTGAATCCTGGGGCAGACGATAGTAGGGATAGTTTGTGCCTGGAATAATATCGCCGACAGCTTTGATGACTACCGCAGGCGTCGGTATGGGAGGCGGCTGTGTTGCGATATTAATGGCAGTTTCGAGATCTGTTGCCAATAGTTCTCGGGTGGGCAGACTGAGCGCACTGATGGAGACTCCTTCTTGATCTGCGGGCGGCTCCATCTCTGGTGCTCCTTCAAGTCCAGCAACCCCTGGAGACTGTTGGTCTAATCCTGCTAGCTGTTCTAAGGTGTAACCGAGGCCAAAGCTGGTGACCAATAAAATGCCGATGGTTGCTACACTGGCTTCCCTGGTTCTGGGTAAGACTAACCTGGAAACCTGTTGCACAGCCGGTAAACTCGCCACACCTGTAGCCCATGCCGAGATCTGTGGGGGCTGAACCGAACCTATGCTCTGGGTGAGCGTCTGTTGAAGTGCGATCGCATAAGTCTGCACAGGCGTTGTCCAACGTGTCACCGTCCCCATGAGCTGATCAGACCAACGGTCCAGCACGGTGTACCAGGGGGCTTTGCGAGGACGTTTGGCCAACTGATTTGAGAGGTGAATTAACCCATAGCCCGTATCGGCCTCCCAACGCTGTACCCAAGCGGCCACATCAGCATTGGTAGCCTTGCCATGGACCTGGATCCGCTCAATATGGGGCAACGATAGGCAGACCAAGGTAGCATAAACCGTCTGGGCGTACTGAGCCTTTTCAGGGGCAATGGGACCTTCTAGAGTGATCTTCAGGCTTCTGGCAATTTGCCTCACAGTTACGTTCGGGGCATTGTCCAGCCCCAATACCTGCCGTAATAGTGTCGTGATAGCGTCTACATCACCTTGCTTAGCGGCATTTACCAGTGCTGATTTGATCACTGCTCTAATCCTGTTTTTTAAGAAAGCGCTCAGTCAGTCTTGAGGCCTGGGGGCGGTTGCATTCGGTTAGGGTACTACAACTTGGCTACTGAGACCGAGCAAAAAGCACAATTTCCTCTTATATTCAGAAAAATGATTTGCCCCTGGCGATTTCCTGGGCCTTAGTGGGGTTCTAGCTGTGGAATGGACTGACCTGATGGCGCAGTTCTATAGCTGGGGGGATACGGGCTATTTATTGTTGTAGGTAAATAAATATGTCCAGAGAGGTAAATGCTTATTTCTTTTAGTACGTATGCTGTAACTGTACTTAATAAATGCTCATTAAAAGTAATGATGTCCCTTTTGACAGCTAAGCTACCTTCCGGACGTTGGGGAATTTTTAACAGCAAAAACCGTCTTCTGTTTACCGTTGGTAGTCAGCAGACGTTAGACGCAATTCTGACTCAGCTTGCTCACAAGCAAATTCCGGTAAAGGTTTTAGTTGAATCCTAATCCTGTCGCTTCACTCACGATCAGATGAGTCAATTTGAGTCTCTAGGGCATGAAGGTAATTCAATGCAAACGGTGAGTTGTTGCTTGGCAATAGCTGCGTTGACCGTGCCACCGAGATAGTGTACTTGCTTTTTAACTAACGCTAACCCCAGGCCAGTGCCGCCATTTTGCCAGCGGTCGTACTGGGGCAGGCGATAAAACTTGTCAAAGATCTGGCTAAGCTCTGCTTCTGACATCGTGACACCGCCGTTGCGCACTCGAAATTGAAATCGGTTGTTTTCGTAAGATACCACCAACTCAATCGTTTCTCTGGCAGGCGTATATTTACCAGCGTTGTCTAATACCTCAAGCAAAACGCGGGTAACGATATCTGCATTGGTGTGTAGTAGCGGTAAATGATGAGGGATAACCAGGTTAAAGTGTTGTTTACGGTCATGGCAGCGCTGTTCATAGGACGCTGTTACCGTGGTAACAAGCTCATCAATGCTGATAATGTCTGAGGTAACGGTCGGAGTTTTGATATCAAGGTGGACAAATTCTAGCAGGTCGTTAACAAGTTTGATTTCGCGATCGCAACCCTCCAAAAGCATCGAAAATAGACTGGCCGCCACCTCTTGATGCTGAGAGGACCACTCCGATTCCAAAAGCATTGACTCTATAGTTTCTGCAGACGTTTTAATGGTGGTTAGGGGCGTTCTCAATTCGTGGGAAAGCGTTTTGAGAAAATCATCTTTGGCATGATTTAATCGCTCCAAGTCTTTCACCTGAGCTTGAGAACTCTCGTAGAGTCGCGCCTGGCGAATGGCGATGGCTGTCTGATCAGCAATATGTTTGACCAGACAGATTTCATCATCACTAAAACTGGTCAAGCTAGTCCGATACAGCCAGATGTCGCCAATGATGTTTTGGTGATCTGACAGTGGACAGGCTAGGAACATGGCACTATCAGGCACAGCATGCTGAACATCATTATTCGTAAGCTGCGCGTGGACAGTTTCCCCTTGATGCAAATTCAAATAAATATCGTTAAAGCAACTGAAGGGATAGATTTTGCCTAAGGCTGATGGCAGTCCCTCAACATATTCATGGGTGATAGTTGAAACCGAGTGATGGTTGTCATAAATCCCAATCTGACACCGGTTCAGCTCTAAAATAGAGGTCAGTTCACGCACGACGGTGTCATAAATCTGAGTTTCATCCAACGTGCTGCGGATCCTGTGGGTAATCCGTTGAGAAACTTGGGTAAAGTTAAACGCCTGCTGCAGGGCTGCGGTGCGCTGCTGCACCTTCTGTTCTAACTGTTGGTTAAGCTCATTGAGTGCCGACTGAGCCTCTTTTAAGGAGAGGTGAACCCGCACTCGGGCCAACAGCTCCGCAGGTACAAAGGGCTTTGTAATATAGTCGACAGCACCGTATTCAAACGCCTGCAGTAGGTGCTCTGTCTCATGGCTGGCGGTCAGAAAAATTATTGGGATATCAGCCGTATCAGGGTTTTGCCGCAGAGATTGGCACACCGTTAACCCATCGATATCCGGCATCATCAGGTCCAGCAGAATCAAGTCAGGCAGAACGGCGTTGACTCGTTCCAAGGCCTGTCGACCGCTAGACGCAAACGTGAGCTTACAGGATGTCTGGGTGAGGAGCTGACGCAGCAGCTTAAGATTAGCGGGCTGGTCATCCACAACGAGAATTAGGTTTTCAAATCCATTAGCAGGATGATGGGGGGATGAATCCTGCTGCTCAAGACTTCCCCCATCTTGATCTGGGGTGCTAGTAATTGTGCAATGAGGCCGACGGCGGGAAACTGTAGCTGCCATATCTATGGCCTCCAAACGTGCTGAGGGGTGTTTGTTTACGACAGGCATTCACCATAGCTAAATCTTTAAAGAAATCAAAGGAAAGTATTGCGAAAAAATAAGAACTGGTGCGAAATGTTGATGCTGGTAAATGAGATCACAATCTGGGCGTTGCAGCTCCTCGGGATGGTGTCATCTGTAAGACACTGAAGGACGCGGATGTATGGCATTTCTGATAGATCGGTGCAGCGTCATACATCAGCAACGCCAAAATCTACCCGCCGCCCTTAGCGATTGCTTTGTCGATCAGGCAATCAGGAGCCGTCATGTCGCCTAAGCCCAGTCCGATCCTGCCAACCAATGCTGATTTACAAGCACTAGAGGCGTGTGAAGAGTATCCCATTCGAGACATTGAGCATATTCAGCCCCACGGCTGTTTGCTGGTGGTGCACTGGCATAATCTGAAGGTAGTACAGCTGAGTGCTAATGCCACATTGGCTATGGCCGCTGAGCAAATATTGGGGCAATCCTTAACCACCCTTTTGCCTGCCGCAGACATCGAGCAATTACAGGCAGCATTAGCCCGATCTGAGAAGACTCCACAGCGGCTCACCTTTAAGGCAACTGAGAAAGCTTTTTGGGTCTATCCCCATCGTCAGGGTGAGCTTGTGGTGTTAGAACTGGAGCCGGACGTATCAGAACTATTTGATATAGAGTCGTTGCAACAGCAAATGATCGAGGCGCTTGCCCGGTTTGAGACGGCTGATACACTAATGAGCTTTGCTCAGACCCTGACAAAGGTTATCAGCACCTTGCTGCAGTTTGATCGGGTGATGGTGTATCGCTTTTTGCCCGATGATAGTGGTGTGGTCATTGCTGAGACCGCACACCCTGACTTAGAAGCCTATCTAGGGCTTCATTTTCCAGCTACAGATATTCCAGCTGAGGCCCGTGCCCTGTTTCTTGAAAACCCCCTACGCTGGATTCCCGATATTAACTATCAGCCAGTCCCGCTGGTACCGGCCATCAACCCGATTACAGCGGCTCCACTCAATCTCAGTCAGACGTGGTTGCGGGGTGTTTCCCCACCCCATGTGACGTATCTGCAAAATATGGACGTTGCCAGCTCCATCACCATTCCTTTGGTCAATGAGCAGGGATTGTGGGGGCTAATTGCCTGTCATCATGGTCAGACTCGATCGATTGACCATAAGACCCGCAGTGCGTTTATTATGCTAGCAAAATTGGCCAATCTTGAGCTAATGCGTCAGCAAAGCCGAGAGCGCCACCGCTATCGTGCCCACAATAAGCATCTGATCGCCACCCTGCGTCAGGCGATCGAGCAGACGGTGCAGTCAACTCAACAGTCGTTGCTCCAGGAGGCTCACACCTTCTTGAACCTGTTTGAAGCCAATGGTCTGGCGATTGTATTTGAGCAGGAGGTTGCGATCGCAGGCAACACCCCCACCCAAACCGAAATAGCTAGCTTTATTCCCTGGCTGCTTGAGCAAGGTCAGGATGTTTGGAGTACCGACCGTCTAGGACAGCATTACCCTGACAGCCAAGCTTGGGACTATCAGCCCGCTGGCGTCCTTGCCATCACCATTGCGCTGCAGCAACCTCAACCCGCGTCCTACCATCTGCTGCTGTTTCGACCCGAACAAGTACAAACTGTTACCTGGGCAGGTCGCCTTAGCGATTCTCTTGAAGTCAGTGACACTGGAAAGTTGTCGTTGTGTCCCCGCAACTCTTTTCACTTATGGCAAGAACAGCTACAGGGGCAATCGCTACCCTGGTCTGCCAAAGATCTCGAATTTGCGACCGAACTCAACAATATGTTGATGTTAGCTGTCCTGAAGTTTTCAGCTGATGCCTTAGCAGCTGCAGCTAAGCAGGCAGACATCGCCAATCAAGCCAAAAGCGAATTCTTAGCCAACATGAGTCACGAGATCCGCACACCGATGAACGCGGTGTTAGGATTTACTGACTTATTGCAGCCATTGGTACACGATGCGGTTGCCCAAAACCATCTTGAAGCGATCTCATCCAGTGGTAGAACCCTACTCGCCTTGATCAACGACATTCTTGATCTCTCTAAAATCGAAGCGGGCCAGATGGAGGCGCATTATGAACCCCACCAGCTTGACTGTATCGTCAAAGATATACAGAACATCTTTAAGCAAAAGGCAATTGCCAAAGGTCTGAAGCTGCGAACCATCCTGGGAGAAAGTCTTCCCGACGTGTTGCTCGTTGATGAAGTGCGATTACGCCAAATCCTATTTAATCTGGTGGGTAATGCTCTGAAATTTACCGAGCAGGGGCGGGTGGACATTGAGGTGGACTGTACCCCAGCTGTCTCCCAAGCTGGAGCAAACACCATTGACTTAAAACTCAGCGTTACCGATACCGGTATTGGCATTCCGGCAGACGACCAGCAGCTCATTTTTCATGCATTCTCTCAAAGTGACGGCCAGTCTAAGCGTCGATACGAGGGCACTGGCCTCGGGTTGGCCATTACCCATCGTTTGACCCATCTCATGGGCGGCACCATCACTTTAGACAGTCAGGTGGGACGAGGTAGCACATTCACCTGTTGCTTTCCCAGGGTAGAAGTTGTCCAGGCCATGGGGCAATCTTCTACAGAAACCACATCTATAGCCGCAGTCGACAATGACTTTAATCAATTTCCGGCTATGAAGATTTTAGTAGCCGATGATATTCAATCTAATCGTGACTTGTTGGCGGGCTATCTCAGCGAAACTATTCACACGCTCATTTTTGCCTACGATGGTCAGCAAACATTGGAGCTTGTGGACATGCATCACCCGGATCTGATTCTCTTAGATTTGCGTATGCCCCGACTCGACGGTCAAGAAGTAGTGTCGAAGCTCAAGGCGGATCCTTCAATCCAAGAGATTCCAATTATCTTTGTCACAGCATCGTTGCCGTATGAGGAAAATGTTACCGATATCTCTGAACTCGGTGATGGCATCTTACTCAAGCCAGTTCAAAAACAAGAGCTGTTTACAGCTATGCAAGCAGCTTTGGCTAATTCAGAGAACGATGGAGAGCCAGCGACGTTGACGTCTAAACTACCAACTCGCCAGCTTACATCTACAGAGCTAGGTCAGCTGGCAGAGCAGCTAAGAGGCATTGAAAGCCGCGTATGGCAGGCTGCACAAACAACTCTAGAGATCGGAAATATCGAAGAATTTAGTGATAGTTTGCAAGATATTTATCAACGCTACCCCTACCCACCCCTAAAAGATTACGTACAAACGCTTTCGGAACAGCTAGATATATTTGACTGGGAACAAATTCCTGAAACCATCACCAATTTTCCAACACTTCTACAACTATTGGAGGCTGACATTTTGGCTCAAAAGGAAAGCTAATATAGTCAAAATCAGACAAGAGCACCATAATTATCTTTTGGGATCGGACTGAGCAAAGTCGAAGCCCTCAATTACCCGAAACTCAGAGATTGAGCTGGTTAACTGAGATCTTGCGCCTGTGTTGGTCAAGAGGCGTCAACCCACGTTGGGTTCAAAACCCAACGCTAATCGAGGGTTGTCCACTAAAGGGACAATTTGACTGTGAGGCTCTATGGCTAGAGCTTTCATCGATCTTCAACCCCTTTAGTGGGTTTTGACTCTGTTAGCCCTGTCACTTTGAGTGCAGGGCGGGTTGACGCTTCTCCACCAGGTGCAAGATCTAAGTTAAGCAGAGTCGAAACCAGCGGTGTTAGGGATGTATATTTCCGTCATCCTGCTGACTGTCTAAATATCAAAGCAAAACACGATCATTCGCCCTCGATGTTTCCAGTGCTTTTTATCCTGGGGCATGGCTTTTAATGCTTCAGCCTCTGACTCAAGAATGAACTGTATTTCACCTGGAACTATAGCGTTTCTCAGTTGTTTTGAGTATAGTAACAACAGTGAGTAAACCATCCAATAATATCGTTTTGATGGATCTCATCAATAGCATCAGCGATGGCCTCGTTGAGCGCATCATAGGTTCGCGGAG
>NZ_JADEXP010000115.1 GCF_015207065.1 Leptolyngbya cf. ectocarpi LEGE 11479
GGCGTAAACGATACTTCAGGAATACTTGAATAGGTGGACTAAACACAGCTCTACACGCTTGATATGCCTGTCTGAGCATGGCGAGATTGAATCGTTGTTAGATTACTTGGGCTGCCTGCCTGAGATTGTGTTCTATGTGTAGTCAACAATCTCAGGTGTCCACACAAAACTAAAACAGTGTGCGATTGAGAAAGTGATCTACCCCAACAACAAGGACTTACTTCTCTCTGCTATCGCATCAGCTGTCAATCCATTAAAGGCAAAAAGCTGACCAGCGTTAGCAGTGGTTTCACCTCGCTTCCAGGCCATCACGTCTCGAGGCAAAGCGCTGCGCAACATAACAGGTTCCAACATGGCGCTGGCTCCTCCAGTTACCCCCAGCAAGGCATCACCTGCAAAGAGGTCAGCAAAGGCCTGATCGCTTAAGAACGTATTATCACCATTGCGGCACGTATTCCAAGCCACATCGCTGGAGCGGTAAAGTTGTCGTGGGCTAACAATACCCACAACCTTGGAGCCAATACCTGCTTGAGCCAGAACTGCCGCTGCTTCTAAGACAGGGAGGAGCATCATATCCCCCACAACTGCAAAGACAACAGTTTTATCTCCAGGGGTTTCTTGAAGAGTAATGGCACCTGTTTTAAGAGCCTCGCGCGTTTGAGCGAGGGTGGTACGCACTGGCAGAGGAGACTTACTAGCGGTAATGGTAATACCTTTGTTGCTGGTGCTCACAGCCCATTCGTAACAGGCTTGGATACTGTTGGCATCAATGGGAAAAAGAGGAAATACATTACCGTTGCGCATCATGGCAGCAAAGTAATTTTCAATCTCGGGGCGTTGGTGGGTCCAGCCGTTACGTCCCTGCTCCAAAGCCCCGGCGGTAAAGAGACAAATGGTGGAGGGAGTGTTACGACGCAGCTCTGCCATAGCCTGGGTGACAGTTTGCCAAATGGGCAGACCGTTGATGGCAAAGGACTCGTAAGAGCACCACAGACTGCGGCCGCCAAATAGGGCCTGGGCTGCTGCCATACCGGCACAGGCGTCTTCACTCAGGGGCTCATACACCTGACCCGTTGGACCTTGAAAATACAGATCGTCTACGGTGGGGTGAACAATTTTGAGGGCCTGGTTAATGTTGTTGATACCTGAGGCGGCGTTACCGTCAGCATTGGTCACCACAAATGTGGAATCTTGCTGGCCCACATGGCCCACCAGCAATCCCATGGCCGTGGTGGCAACCTGTTTATCGCCATCCACAGGGAATTCGTTCAGAGGTAGAGTCCCTAAATCTGCCAGAGGTAGCTCAGATTCGGTGACCGCAGTTTTGACATTGGGGCCACCATTGGAGCGGGCAAAGTTGGTGCGGACTAAATCCCAGCCAACAGCTGGCAGTGCCCGAGTTTGTAGCGCAGCGGCAATATAGTCTTTGTCGAGGGTATCGCCGGGGTAAAGGTTGTGGGATTTGGCTCCGCGTTTGTGCACTCCGGCTCCCTTAAGCTGTTTGACAATAAGCACAGTAAGGGTGCCGGACAACGCCTGTTTGGCGGCTTTATCTGTGGCTTCTAGCAGTGCCTGGGTAAAGGCCATACGCTGCTTAAGCGAAAAGGCGGTGCTGTCCACATAGGCACCGGGCTGGTCGGCATCGTCGTAGTCTTTGGCATCAACCAAAATCACATCCTTAAAGCCGTTGCCCTGCCAGTAGGTAATCATAGCTTCATTGGACTGGGTGGACACCATACTGTGGTGCTCCTGGGAAAATCCATTCCACACGAGAATGGGTAAGAAGTTGGTAGTTTTGGGATAAGCCGTGGTGAAGTGACCGATGCTGCTCATAATGTAGGGTTCACCCAGTCCGCCATCACCGATGGTTACCGGAAATAGAGTGTCTGGGTAGAGCTTGGCTCCAGCCATGGCAAAATGTTGTCCCTGCCCCAGGGGACCGGCGGGGTTGAGCAATCCAGGGATTTGGCCGGAGAGGTGACCCAGGAGACCGTGGGTTTCGCGGAAGCGATCGCAAAGCTGACTGACGGTTTCAATCCCCATATCCTCTAAGGATTGATCCATAAAGACCGTGCTGTAGAAACCAGGGGCGTGGTGTCCCACTTCTGTAATCAAATTCTTATAGCCCAGCATGACTAGAGCGGCAATGCCATCGGCGATACTGGCAAAGCCACCGGGATGACCTGTCTGTTTGCTGGCGGTCATTTGTAAGGTCAAATAGCGTAGGGCGTCGGCCGCGAGGATAGTCTGATAGACGGCTTTGGGATCCGTTGGAGATGCGATCTCAACATCACCTTCACCAATGGCTGCCGTATCCAGATAGGCCACTACGTCAGCAGGGGCTTCACCAAAATATTGAATACCGTCACAGAATGCCGGAGTGGCATAAGCAGTTACCGTCATGGATTTTGAACCCCTGAATCTATTAAGTGGGCAATTGAGCGAGCAGCAAACAGTCAAATCAGGTCAGCACCTGCAGACCCTTAGATCATAGCTTATTTTCAATAGTAAGCTGCTTGACCATAGATAAAAGCAGCGATCAATACAGAAATTGTTGACACTTTTCTGCGCGAGATTAACCTACACGAAGATCCATCTGCTCGAAATTATCCGGTTTGAGAGTGAAGCCTTAGACAGTCCGTTGAGAACGCCGCTTATGAACTGTCGCATACCCATCATTGCTACCACCGCAGCCATTGCCATGGTTTCTGGCCTGAATTTTCCAGCTCGGGCCGAGGTCTGCCAGGCCTATACGGTTGACCGTCCGGCAGATCCCTATGGCTATGCAGAGATTAATAACTGTTCCCTAATTTCAGGTGAGTTTGCCAATCGTGACTGGCAGGTCACCATTGGGGCATGGGAACCTGCGGCCTATCTGTACCGAGGCGTTAATCGCTATACTGGAGCATCGATTCAGCTGATTGATTTTGATGTGGCGGGGACTACTGAGCGGCCTCAATATCGCTTTCACAACGGGGATACGACCTATGTGGTCAGTTTTCAATCTGCCGATCCGAATACCATTCGATTGCAGGTATACCAGTTAGGGCAGCCGTTGCTGAACGAGGTGTTATATCGATAGAGCTAGCGCCGTTTAACAATATTTTTAAAATATTGTTTAATGCTGTTGGAATCGTTCCACTAGCATTTGTTCTATCAGGCTGTCGGATTGTTCTGGAGCATTTACCCAGGTAGCAAACCGTTGGGCGATGGGTAAGAGCAGGGCAAAGGGACTGGTAAAGCCGGAGAAAATGTGTAGACCGTCAACACCAGGCAAAGGGCCGATAAGCGGCAGACCATCACGGCTAAAGGTGACTAAACAATGTCGCCATCGGCCAGGAATCTCAGTCAGACAGGGAAGCTGGGCCACAATACCCTGACGCATGGCAGCTTCACTTTTGGCAGCGTCAATGGAGGCGGCATCTAAGTCTGTGCGAAAACGGCTAACCTGACCAATATAGGTACCCCCATCTAAAAACTGAATCACGCCCGTATCTAAAATAGGCGGTGCAATTTCATGGGATGAGCTGTCGTCCCATAGGCGATCGCTGGCGGGGTCACTGGCTTTGGCCTCCGCATCAAAGCGACTAGCGGCAGCAGGCATAATCAGTGTCTGTAAAAGCTGCTCAACCTTAGGACACTCAACAATTTCAGCATGGGTGTGATAGAGCGGAATGGAGAGCTTAGTCGCTTGCAACAGTCTGCGACTATAGCCTCCAGCTGCAACCACAACGTTGCTCGCGGCATAGGCCTGGGTTTGGGTAAGGATACCTGTGATCCGGTCTTTGACCCGCACTAGACCAGTGACCTCTGCCATCATCTGTTGCCCCCCTAACTGGCGAAAGGCTTGGTTAAATGCGCCTAGGGTTTTGATCGGGTGGACATGGCCATGTCTAACGGTCAAGGCTCCGCCAATGGCATCACTTTTTAGCTGGGGTTCGAGGGCGTGGGCGTCCTGGGCTGAAATCAGGCGGGGTGCGATCGCAAATTTTCCATACTGCTGAACCAAACCAGCCCCATCCACATCAGGTGCAAACGTCAGCAGCAAATCTAACTCCCTAAATTCAGTCGTTGCCCCTAACTCTTCCGATAACTGACGATGGCGCTCAATCCCTGCCTGACATAGCTCCTTGGTAATGGCATCCGTCCCTGACCAGTAAGCAATTCCTCCATAGCTGCAGCGAGTGGCACTATCAGGGTTGCCATCATCCACCAGCAACACCGATAGTCCCTGACGCCTTAGCTCATAGCTGAGGGCCGCCCCAGCTAAGCCATTCCCGATCACAATCCAGTCAAACGTCTCCATTCACCACCTCCCAAAACATCGGTGTTGCCGATCTCAAGCAGTCCCCAATCTCAGCATAGTCAGTTTGTCAGCCCTCAGCAGGATTTTCCACACCCTACAAAAAGGCCCCTGACAGGCTCGTCAGAGGCTACATGCAACAAATGTCTAACAAATATCTATAGAGTTTTGCCAGCCGCTCATGTCGCTGCCCACTGATTGCAGCAGACATTGGCTACGCTGGAGTCCCAAATAGACTATCCAGATAAAGACTATTCACATGGGGCTGATTAACACCGTTTTGCATTAAAAACAGGGAGAGAGCAGCCTGCATCATCCGCTCCTGACTCCACAGTTCATGGACGTTCAAATAGTCCTGAATCGATAAATGTAGGGCTTCGGGAATTTCTACCATAAGGCTAACAGTCGTCTGACCTGTAACTGGAGGCATCGGCTCTAAAGCTCCTTCAAAAAGTAAACATCACAAACAAGGGCCTAGCCATTTCCCACTGCCCAACCCGGCGCTAACAAAAATGTTAGAAGCTCCTTGGAACAGCCACTTGGGAACAATAACTAGGTCACCTGAATGAGTGGAGCTTTATTGTGCAGGAGCCGCTAGAAATTAGCAATGCTCCTCAGTCTTTAGGTTTTCCTAACAAGAATTCTTAACTCACGAGAGAACAAGGGTTACGGCACCATTTTATTTACATGCCGTTACATATTAGACTCACATCCCACAGCCCAAACGTTTTCCACAGAAACCTTAGATCTATTCAACCTTGGTAATGATCTGGGGATAACTCTCCCCAGCCTGTGGAAAACCTGAGGAAACCCCTGGGGAAAACACCTTTCTCTGTTAAGAAATATATTTTTTACTCTTATACATGGGCAGCATCACTTCTAAGAGGGATGAAAGCTTATCTATCAAGCCTTTGAAGCTTATCCCATAGATATTTCGCAGCCACGTTTATAAAAACATACCTGCGGCATCGGTTTCGAAAGTTGCCTTTGTACTTAATAACCCCCGGCACGCTAGGTACCGGGGGCTGCTTTGTTATAAAAATATCCCTATAGAACGAAGAAGCAGTATGTCTGCCCTCTGTGCCTATAGTGGCTCAACCCGAACGCCTTGAGCTATTCTCTCAAGGCATATTTACGAGATCCAGGTCAAAGTCCTAGCAAGCACTAAACCTTAAAGAAAGGCTATCAATGTCATTGACGTTTTATTCAGCTTGTGATTCAACGAAACGCCGACTGATTAAAATGCGTTCGCCACAATTGAGGGCGTTGAAGCTATCAAGATTTTTGAGGCTGTCCTCTCTCCAGCCAGCCCACAGAAATATGCAGGGCATTTCTTAAACATATGCATCATTCATTTTACAAAAGTAAACAAAATTGCTATGTTTCTCATATAAATGCCTGTCTCGTTAATAAATCAACCTATATCACCTTGTCAGTTTAGTAATGGCCTCTAATTTAACAACTCACTTATTCCAGTTTTTGCAAACCGAACATAAGATCCCAGCCACGACGCTGGAATCATTGCTAGATGACTGTAACCAGGTCCCAAACCTAGTTCCTGTAGCCCTTTGGCAATCTGGTATCGTATCAACAGAGCAGTTGGATACCATTTTTGACTGGTTGGAGCTGACCTATTAAAAAGCGGCTAATACGCGCACTGCCGCGTTCCAGCTCGGTCTATTGCTCGATATATCTAAGGATGAATCTGATTTAGAATCATCCGCAATCGGTCATAGTCATCTTTTAGGAGCATACCAACCGTACGCCCGGCCTGTACCAGCCAGTCACGGTCAAACTGTCGTAGCCGATAGACCTCACGAATTGCTGCGGCAGCCAGGCTCTCACTGGGGACATTGCTCACCTGCAGCAACGTGCGTAAAAAATCTAGCTCCTCTGTAAACCCAATCACTTCATTTGGGTCACATTGATACACAGCCTGGTGTACCTGAGGCGGTCGCGGTGGTAGATGCTGATAACAGCGACCGCCACCATCAGATGCCGCCGTCTGATAACCCACGATGGCCACCCGAAACTCCGTTTTAAGCATGGCAAAAATCTGAGGCTGCTGCTGCCGTAAATCCTCCAATGACATGCCCAAGGCACGAGCCCGATGTACAGAGTCAATCGGGCTCGTGGTGGCGTAGTACACCACCCCATAGATCTGGTTGCTGGCTTCCTCGTCCAATGACTTTACCCAACTGCCAAAGGGGGGCATCACCGGAAAACTGAGATCGTCCGGTTCAAGACATTGGGCTAAAAACTCAGTTGTCGCTGTTTCAATGACCTCAGCAATGTGGGCTGGGTTGCGATCGCGATCAGCCAGCTGGGGCAGAGGAAGACGCATCGTTTGATGACATAGTACAAACGTCTTCAGTACATTAGCACCATGCTCAGAAAATTACACGGGTACCCCCAGAATATTCGCTTACTTTTTCTTGCCACGCTTAGGCTTGACTACTTCAATATCGGACATTCTGAAGGTTACCAACTTATCCCAGTTCCCCCCTTCAAACAGCACAGCCACCTTTCCATCGGTAATCCGCTGTACTAATCCCTGAAACCCGTAATACGTATCGTTTACATTGGTCACCTTCACAGGAGAGCCGGGCAAGATTATCATGAGCTATCGCTGAGCTAGAGTTTCGCTTACTAGTTTAGTACTCTGTCAGAAGTAAATTTTAAGCTGTTGCTGCTCCCAGGATAAAAACAGGCCCTAAAACTTCAGTCGATGCTGAAAATTCGCCACCGATTCCACAATGCCGATGGCAATAAAGTTCGTCAACAGTGACGATCGGCCATAGCTCATCCAGGGTAACGGAATCCCCGTAATCGGAGCTAAACCAATGGTCATGCCAATATTAACCACCACCTGAAATACAATCATTGACAGCACACCAATCGCCAGCAAAGAGCCAAAATTATCCTTGGCATTTTGAGCGATAACAATCAGCCGCAGGCAGATAAACCAAAAGACCAGCACCGTGGCTAAAGCCCCCATAAACCCCAGTTCCTCACCCAGGGCAGAAAAAATAAAGTCCGTATGCTGCTCAGGAATAAAACTCAGCTGAGTTTGAGTGCCATGGAATAGCCCACGTCCCCACAGCTGGCCGGAACCAATAGCAATGCGCGACTGAATTAGGTGATAGCCCCCACCCAAAGGATCTTGCTCAGGATGTAAAAACAGAGTAAGCCGGTCTCGCTGATATTCCTGGAGTAATCCCCACAGCAACTCGCCAATCTTACCGGCAATCGAATTGATCACCACTACAATCAACGTGCTATACCAACGCAACGGCAGCGTCATCCAGGCAATGACGCCCATCATAATCACCCAGCCGATCCACACAGGGATATAGAAATTAAAGATGATCGCCGCCACAATGGGAGACACCAGCAGCACCAGCCAACCTGGGTTCATATTGCTCCAATAGAGCATGCCCAAGACAATCGCCCCAAATACGAGAGACGTCCCTAAATCCGGCTGTAAAAAGATCAAAGCCCAGGGCACGGCGGTAATTCCCAAAGCCTTGAGCAGGCCCCCCAATGTGGTCGATTCGCGATCTTTGAGGGCGGCAGCCAAGGTAATAATGATCCCGACCTTGGCAAACTCCGACGGCTGAATGTTAAAGCCGCCAATGCTGATCCAGCTCTGGGCACCGTTACCCACAGTCCCAATTACCATCACAGCGACTAAGGAGATATTGGTAATTAAATAAATTACCCAGCGCCACTCCAGCAGAGACTCATAGCGGCTGCGGGCTATCCACATGGACAGGACCACACCGACAGCACACATAATCACGTGGTTCCAGGCGAGATCAGTCTCCCCGGTATATAGCCGGGTACTGGCAATCAGCAGACTCGAAAATAACGAGATGCCAACGGGAAACAAGAGCAATAGCCAATCAATACCCCGCCAGGGATGAAGCCAGCGATGAAACCATTTGCCTAGAAATGTGGTTTGAGCCATAAAAGCAAAACCAATGGAGAAAAGGATTTTATGGAGATTACGAATCTAGGTTAGAGCCGCTATCGAAACCTTCGCCGCTACCTGCTGAGAAATTTTAGTCAGGGCTTCGGCAGAGGCCGAGCCAGGGTGGGCTAATACAATAGGTGTCCCAGAATCGCCTCCTTCTCGAACAGGCATCTCTAAAGGGACACAGCCTAATAAAGGCACATTTAATGCTTCAGCCGCTTTAGCCCCTCCCCCGGAACCAAAAATGTCGTAGTTCTTCTCAGGCATATCAGGCGGGATAAAGTAGCTCATGTTCTCGACGATACCCAGCACTCGCACATTCAGCTGCTGGAACATTTTCAAACCACGTCGGGCATCGGAGAGAGCCACATCCTGAGGCGTGGTGACAATGACCACACCGGCCATGGGCACCGCCTGGGCCATGGTGAGCTGAGCATCCCCCGTACCGGGGGGCATATCCACAATGAGGTAGTCCAGATCACCCCACTGCACCTGGTACAGAAATTGGCGAATGATGCCATTTAACATGGGGCCACGCCACACCACTGGCTGATCGCGATCGATCAGAAACCCCATGGAAACTAGCTTGACACCATGGTTAAAGGCAGGCTCTAGTTCTTGCTGGCCATCAGCTCCGTCGCGAACAACGACATTGCCATCTTTTAAACCCATCATAATGGGGGCGTTAGGGCCATAGATATCAGCATCCAGCAGGCCCACTTTAGCCCCTGCCGCTGCCAGAGCAACGGCCAGGTTCACTGCGACGGTACTCTTACCCACGCCGCCTTTACCACTGGACACCGCTAAAATATTTTTGACCCGATCAATACCTTGCTGATCGGGCAGGGAAGACTTTTGTTGAGGCGTTTCAGCGGTTACGTCAACATCAACCGAGGTTACTCCTGAGAGAGTCTTAACGGCTTTTTCGCAGTCTTCAACAATGAACTCTTTGAGGGGACAGGCTGGTGTTGTCAGCACTAGGGTAAAACTTACCTGGCCGTTATCGACGGCCACATTGCGAATCATGTTAAGTTCCACCAAGCTTTTCTGCAGCTCAGGATCTTGAACGGGGCGCAGCGCGTCCAGAATTGCCTCAGTTGTCGGCATCATGTTTATGAAAGACGGATATAAACGGACAAATTCTTACGAGAATGTTTGCCACTATTCTAAGGCTTCATGTCCGATGGTGTAGAGGCACTCTGTAGAACGCCTCAGAATGCTTCTACACCTAGATAACGTTGGGGGAGCTAGCTAAAAATATCTCGATATCGATTGGGCATCATGCCGGAGGTGGTGGCTTGTTCGGCAGCTTGCGCCAGGGCCGCTGCAACTTTGGCAGCATAGGGGCGTAGAAATGACCAGGCAACGGGGGACAGCCATCCCTTCAGCTCAATGGAATAGGAAATGAGCGTGCCACACAAAGACGACTCCAGGCGATAAACTGCACGTTCTTCTAAACCCGGCACAGGAAAAATGCGCAGGCTAATATACTCACCTGGCAGCACGTTCTCTACAAAAATCTTGATGGGAACGGGCACCCAGCGAGCAAAAACTCGGTAAATCAGGCCCGGTTTTGCCTGCTGCCCGCTGGGTGCATTGGTCGATGTAATCAATGGATGCCAGGAGGCTAGCCCGGCCAGATCATTCATGGTTTGCCACAGCGCATCTACTGAAGCTGTACTGCTGACTTGATAGTGTTTTTCCAATGTGCGCTTACTCCTCTGCAGCAGGGCCGAGCGTTCGGCTGACTGGGGAGAGACGTGGTCAAAAAATTGCCGTTGTAGTGACTGAAACCAGAGTCGAAGCATAGATGCGCATGCGGTCTGTTCAGATTGATAGCAATCATTCAGGAAAGCAGGTGCCGTCCTGAATATTTTCAAAACGGGCTATGCCGGTTGCCAAAGAAACGACTGATCAAGCAGGAGCAAGACGCGTAATTTTTTATCTTGAAAGGCATTTTAACCCTGGGTTAACATTCAACTTACGGGCTACCCTTGGGCTAAAGCCGCAAACGACACGCCCACATAGCTTCGAGCTTTTGTCAAGGATTGTCACACTGTGTGTCAACTTGGTTCAAAAACTCTAAAATCGTGATTCATTATCGTTAATAGCTGCTTTCAGCGTTTGTAGTTTTGAGCAGTGGTTTGAATCTGTTCTGTTCTATTTAGCTACTTCGTTGAGCTATGTGGGTACATCCAGCAGCAGCCGTTTTATTAATTTTGTTTTTTTAGTTCTAGATCGCCATGGTCATCGCTTCTACGCAAAAGGTATCTAGCCCAGTTGCTCCTCCCAGTGATTCACGTGAGCGCGTGAGCCAGGGTTTTAAAGGACTGCAGGATCGCATTTGTCAGAAGCTGGCCGAGGTTGATGGTGTTGGTCAGTTTATGGAAGACCAGTGGACCCGTCCCGATGGTGGGGGCGGTCGTTCACGGGTGATGAAGGAAGGTGACGTTTTTGAACAAGGGGGCGTTAACTTTTCAGAGGTTTGGGGTGATCGTCTACCCCCTTCGATTTTGATGCAGCGCCCCGAAGCTGAGGGCCATGGCTTTTACGCTACGGGCACATCCATGGTGTTGCATCCCCGTAATCCTTACATACCGACGGTTCACTTAAACTATCGCTACTTTGAAGCTGGTCCAGTTTGGTGGTTTGGAGGTGGGATTGATCTGACGCCCTACTATCCATTTGAAGAAGATGTGGTGCAGTTCCATCGCACACTCAAGGAAGCGTGCGATCGCAACCATCCCGAATATTACAACACCTTCAAACTATGGTGTGACGAATACTTTTACTTAAAACATCGTCAAGAGACCCGTGGTGTAGGCGGCGTATTTTTTGACTATCAGGACGGTACTGGCGATCTATATCGCGGTCCCAGTCAAGATGGTCCTGCTGCTCAGCACAGCCAGCAGGTAGGGCAGCCACCTCAGCGCAGTTGGGAAGACCTGTTCAAATTTGCCATTGACTGTGGCGATGCATTTTTGCCATCCTACGTACCCATCGTCGAAAAGCGACGCCATACCGAATACGGAGAGCATCAGCGTAACTTCCAACTCTATCGTCGCGGTCGCTATGTAGAGTTCAATCTTGTTTACGATCGAGGTACCATCTTTGGCTTACAAACCAACGGTCGAACAGAGTCTATCCTGATGTCGTTGCCTCCCATGGTGCGTTGGGAATATAGCTATGCACCAGAGCCAGGTACACCTGAAGCTAAACTTTACGAAATTTTTCTCAAACCTCAAGACTGGGTTAACTGGCCTGGGTAATTGCTATTGGGTTCAGCCACTCGCCGCTACCAGATGGAACTATGTACACCCATTTAGCATCAACTAAGTATGCTAAATGGGTGTACTGTATTTATTTACGGACAGCTTGTGGTAACTACAGACAGCGCGTCGTCAAACTGACGAGACGTAATACAGAACATCCACTTGCGTAAATATCCTGATTCAGGATGTATGTTTGTGCATACTGGTTTATGTCGTTATCCTAAGCATGTTGTATTTGCGTACGGTCAAGTTCACTGGATGTCAATAAAAATCCGCAATTTGTCGTAAGGCTTTGATAGTTCAGTCCTTTCTAGTGGACGCAAGGGCATCATGAGATGTAAGCATAGAGTAAGCATATGCTCATCAGAATTAGCACATGTAGGTAGAAGATATTAAGGGCCGGTCACTATGGAGCAAAAAATCGTCACTCCCCCCGACAGTAACCACGACATTGTTGTCTTCTCACCCCAAGGGCGACTGGATATCACTACAGCCTGGCAGTTTCGCCTGAAGCTACAGGAATGTATTGAAAAAACCACACCCCATATTATTGTCAATCTGGGTCAGGTCAACTTTATCGATAGCTCAGGTCTGACATCCCTGGTGGCAGGAATGCGAGATGCTGATAAGGTCCAAGGCAGCTTTAAGCTCTGCAATGTACACCCAGAATCAAAATTGGTTTTTGAAGTGACCATGATGGATTCTGTGTTTGCTATCTATGACAGCGAAGACGAAGCTATCAAAGCCGCCCCTGAGCCCATGACATTTTAGGCAAAATCTACCGTATTCCAACAAATCAGCTACTTGAAAAAATTGGCTTCGAATCTCAGATTCGAAGCCAATTTTTTCAAAGCCAATTATTTGTTTATATTGGCGGTTAATTTCGTTAAGGTGTTAGAGGCATCCATCACAAAAAACGATTTAGCCTGGATCGTACGATTCTTGGCAAAAGGTCGTCCTCAGTAGAAAATGATGTCTAGCGTTTTATTATCCCCACCTGTGACTAACCTCCGTACGGTTTCCGATACCAAGCGAGCCTTTTATAATTATCATTCTCGTCCGATCAATTCTCTCTACCGGCGAGTGGTTGAGGAACTGATGGTGGAAATGCATCTGCTCTCGGTAAATGTTGATTTTGTCTACAATCCCCTATATGCCCTTGGTGTGGTCACCAGCTTTGATCGGTTTATGGTGGGGTATGAGCCAGCCGAAGACAAAGAATCAATTTTTGCAGCCATCTGTAGGGCCGTGGGAGGCGATCCCCAGCAATATCGTCAGGATGCTGATGCATTAACAACCGATCTCTCCAATCTATCCTTGAGCGATCTCAATACTCAACTGACCAATGCTAAGGCCACCAATGGTGATAGTTTGCAAGGCAAGCTGCACATGGTGGCGAACCAAGCCAGTGCCAAATATACCCGGCTCATGGCTGTGGGTCTCTACACCCTGTTTGAAACCGTCGATAAGTCAGCCTTAGATGATAAGGACAAACGCGAAGAGCTGCTAAAGGCAGCCGCTGACATGCTAGCCTTACCCTCGGACAAGGTAGACAAAGACTTAGAGCTCTATCGCAGTAACCTGGAAAAGATGGCTCAAGCCCAGGAAGTGATGAAAGATATCTTGGCGGCTGAGCGTAAAAAACGTGAGCAGCGTGCTCAGGCTAAAAAAGAAGCAGTATCAGCACCCGATACCACGTCTGATGCAGCCCCTGACACCGCAGAATCTGAGTCCTAGATTCTGCTTTAGACCTCTGCACCTTAGTTAGCCTTTTTAGTTAACCTTTACTGCACCTCTACTGCGTAGCCGTCACCCAGTAGAGGTGATACTCTTCGTCCTGCCAGGCCTTGGTAAACGCCTGAATAGGCTCAACGGTCAGGCTAGGTGTTGGTTCTGTTAGCTCCTTGGTTAGCACCAGGAGGATTTTGGGGTGTTGCTCTAGCAGCTGGTTGACTTGCTGGATAACTTCTGGCTGGGTGACTTCGCGGCGTGCTCCTTTGAAGAATAGAGTATAGCTGCCGATGGCCCGTCGTTCTGGGAAATAAAAGGGACGGTCAGCATAGCCACTTAGGGATGCCATTTGGGCGTCACGGCTGGCCACAATAAACTCGTCCTGCAGGTTTGCCTGACGCATGTAAGCAGCAGCGGTGCGACTGGCAGAATAAGGAATGACAAAATCCATGGTGAATAGGAACACGCCGCCGAGCAGGTGAAACACCAAAATGGTGGCAAATATGGGGTTAAACCATCGCTGGGACGGCCAGACATTTTCCAGCCGCTGGGAAATAACGGAAGATGGCCCATAGTGGCTCGCCAACCATAGGGATGCAATCAGAATCAGGTAAAAATTGCCATAGTGCCGGATAGCGCTGGGCATGAATTTGGCATAGGTAAACCCCAGTAAAATGCCGTTGCCCAGCAGATAAAAAGCAAGGGCATACGGTTTTTGGATCAGTCTAATAGCCATGACAAAGCATGAGCCCAGTGCAATGGCTGCGCATACAAGTAAATCTAGATAACGCGCACCGTTGGGGATGATGATGTAATAGCCCCCAAACACACGACCAATGGCCTTGAGCAGCTGGCGCACGTCGATGCCTGTGACATAGTCACCGAGAGCCTGATTGGCCACATCGCTGGGGGGCAAAATAAAATACAGCGCCAAGCCACAGCCCGCGATAACTAAACTGCCACTAAAAAGAATATCGAGCCAGTTCTGACGCAGCTTGGGTTCGAACAAAAGCTCTAAGGCCAGGGTAAGGGTGAGGGCGATCGCAATTAATAATGCATAAACATTACTGTTGGCCAGTAACACCAGCAGCCCGGCCAACGGCCAGTAGGCCCGCCACCGCTGGGGCCACAGGGCACAGATAGCAAACAACAGCACCATGGCCACCGCATAGTTACGGGCGATCAGTAAATGCTCATAGAACGGCAGATAGCCAAACGTCATCAGCCACTTTTGCCATTGAGTAAAGGGGCTGCAGCGCCAGATTAAAAGTACCGACCCCATGGCCAACAGCCAGTGAAAGACCTGCATCGCAATGGGATGACCAAACAGGTGATACAGCGCCGCTACCAGCAGATGCCATAGCCCTGGATGGGCTCGATCGTAGTGAATATTCTCCACAAACGCTCCCCAGGATGGGCTGTCTCGCGCGATCAGCCATACGTTCATCTCATCGCGCCACATGCTGTGGTTAAGCGCGCCGACCAGACCTAGCACGGCGACAATAATAACCGCTGTCCAAGGCGATCGATAGCATGTGATCAGCCAACGAGGGAAACGAAGCGTCATGGATTACAAGGACTCAAGGGCGCCCTCGATCATACTGCTGCTGAGCCCCCTGTGCCGTTTCTGTCTGGGCATCTGTGGTTGCTGATTATTGAATTATTTATGGTCATTGAGTACACAGACACTAGACGCCAGCCAAAAGCGCTCTGTCTCGACCACGGCACAGGAGGCAGCGGTGGTTTGCAGGATACTGGGCTGGCCCATCCGCTCGGCCACTGTTTGGGTCAGCGGCTGATAGTTATTGGCCCAGTATCGATGCTGGGTTAGATACTCAGGAGCAAAGGCACTTTTCTGCACTAGCCAAAAATCAACACCATATTGGTCAACAAAGCGTTTGAGCTTAGCCCTATCGGGGGTGTAGTGAACCTGCAGTAGCGCCGCTGCCCGCTGACGAATTTGTCGGTAATACCCTAAATGAAAAGGGGTGGCATATTCGGGAGCAATCAGGACAGAGCGCTTGGCAAAGATGGGAATATTATCTGCTTCGTAGTCCAGGGATGCCACCAGGGTGTCCTGGGGCTGCTGCTGTAAGTACTCATAAATGGGGGCTTCATGCCCTGTGACGTAGAGGGTCTTGGGAAAGTTTTTGAGCAGCAGCGGATAGTAGAACAACAGCGGCACGACGATGAGTGCCACGGCTAGAGGGGCTGTGTTCTCCATTCGCTTACAGATTTTTTCTAGAATTAATGTCCAGGCAATGGCGGCCAGTATGGGCATTGCCAGCAGGATGCAGTGGCTGGTGTAGCGCCCCGGCATGTGCAATTTAAATGCCTGGGCATAGGCCGCGATAAACCAGACAATGCTGACTACCGTGAGCTTGGTAAAGACATGAATGGCTGGGTGGATAGCGCGCAGTCCAGGAAATGTCTGGACTCCCAGCCGCTGCATAGGCAATAAAAACAGAGCGGCCACTAATGTGACGGGCGTAAAGATGGTGCGTTTGAGCAGGGCACCATGGCCGCCAAACAAAACCAACCAATAGCGGGAGATGCCCTCGCGAAAAAATGAATGCCGACCCGTGGGCTGAAATTCTGGCATGGTGTGGGCCTGGGCCATGGTCACCACTGGCCCAAATGTCTGATGGGCAAACACATAGGTGGGCAAAATGCAGAAGGCTGCGATGAGCAGGGCTGCGATCGCAACCCGCAAACGTCCCCGATAAACAGTCACCCAAGGCCGATACCACTTTACCCGTAGCGCTGGCCAATCCACCGCGTCAGCAGCATAGAGCGTGGTTGCGACCACAGCCACAGGCGGATAAAACAGCGTGAGCAATCCCAGACAGACAAGACTCTGTCCCCGCTGTCGCCGCACCCAATAAAACAACAGCGGAATCAACAAAGGATAAATAAAGGCTCGCGGTGACGCGGACACCAAATTATCGATGCACCATAGATGCTGACTCAGCATGACTGACGCCATTACCCCCGCCACAGGCACCGGAAAAATCGCCACGGTAAGACCGTAGTAATAGCCAGCCGCAATCCCACCCAAAACCGTCGGTAGCACCTTCGCCAACCAATCGGGCTGCAGGTGGCAGTAGCTGGCTATGCGATACAGCAGCTTGTAGCCCATGGGAGCAATCGACTGTAAATAGTCAGCAATTAAGTCATTGGGAAAAGCCTCCGCTGCTTGAAAACGCTCCATCCAAAATAGGTAGTGGCGGGCATCATCCTGGACTACATACTCGGAGGCAAACCCCTTTTGCATAGCCAGATAGCCATAGAAC
>NZ_JADEXP010000116.1 GCF_015207065.1 Leptolyngbya cf. ectocarpi LEGE 11479
CCCCAGATGACTGGCTCACCATTGGCCGCATCGTCTGCCCCCACGGTCTCAACGGTGAAGTCAGAGTCTACCCAGACAGTGACTTTCCCGAACGCTTTGAGCAGCCCGGGGAACGCTGGCTACTCAAAGCAGGCAGTTCAAAGCCAGAACCGATCAAATTACTCAAGGGACGTTTTCAAGACGGCAAAGGTCTCTATATTCTCAAGCTGGCTGGAGTCAATCATCGCGATCAGGCCGAAGCACTCCGAAATGCTCAGCTGCTCGTGACAGCCAGCGATCGCCTACCGTTAGACCCCGGAGAGTTCCATGTGGGTGATCTAATGGGATTGACTGTCATTCTGCAGGCTACAGGCGAACCTGTAGGGACCGTTAAAGATGTCTATCGAGCTGGCAATGACCTGCTGGAAGTCGTACTCACCGCTCAAAATGCGGATGACCTTGCTTCACAGACAGCTCGAACGGTTCTTATCCCTTTTGTGGAAGCCATTGTTCCCGTAGTGGATTTAACCCAGGGAGAGATTCAAATTACGCCACCAGCGGGATTGATTGACTAATTCCCTGTGTCCGGCAGCATCTCTGCGGCGTGGATCTGATTTGTGAGCAGGCGACGAATGCGGGTTAGCGTTTTGGGATCGTCAATGCACTGCTCCTGATACCCCCGCTGCCATACAGGAGCCCCCGGTCTGCCGCGAACTAGATTAATGCGCTTGGCTGCCGCTGCCTTAAATCCGGCCACAAACGATGAGAGGGCACGGGGCGGCTTAGGGGACGTGTGACGTGACCCGTAGGAAGATAGCTGACTATCGCTATTAACAACGGCAATCAGGGCCTGCACACCATTGGGTAAAACCGTCCAAAGATCGAGCTCAATGTCACGCTGATGAGCAGCGGCAGATTGCTGCCACTCGGCCACCGCGATTTGCCCCGAGGGATTAAGCTGTGTGTGCTCACCTGATAAATCTCCCAGCAGAAATTCTTCTTGGTGGGTCAACAGGTGAACGTGGTAAAGTTTCGCGCTGGGTTTGGATAGCTCCAAATGGAATGTGCTAGTCAACCTTCCCTCAGTGCCTATCCAGGCCTTGTGTTGTCTTCTGTTAGTCTAGATTTCCCAGCTGCTGGTATAAATCCTCACGGCCCCCAGACGTGCTTATCCCTAGATACCTTTCGGCACTTTCTAGAGAAGGCGCTCCAGGACTAACAGACTCCAACACAATGTGCTCAGATGTATTTCTTGCTGTTTATTTTACTGTCTAAATAATGGGCAGAGCGAGACTCGAACTCGCATGACCAAAGGCCGCCACATTTTGAGTGTGGTGCGTCTACCAATTTCGCCATCCGCCCGTAGCTTCACCATTATAGTGGATGCTGCGCGTTTGTAGCAGGTTTTGATAATCTCGGGTGCTGTGCCACTGGATAATTTCTTTAGCTCGTAAGACTGGCACCGGATGGGTAAGATCCTGGGTGCGTATTTCCTTAAGGAATGCGCCCATCTGATCATGACTCAGATCGCTATAGGCATTGGCTTGAGCTAAAAAAGCATCCAAATTCAGTTGGGGCGAGAGTGTGGGCGAGCCACCCGTGAGCTTCATCAGCACTGAGGCTACGGTGCGGGCATCTTGACTCACCAGTAGGGCGGCGCGATCGCAAGTAAACTCCGCGCAGCGCACCCACTTTAAAATCTGGCTTTGGAGACTTTGGGCTAAGGCTGGTCCCAGCGGCAGTTGGCTCGCCGCCAGTGCAATCAAGTTTGCCAGGGTGAGATAGACACCGTGATCACACTTGAGATGCCCCAATTCATGGCCGATGACCGCCTGCAGCTCAGACTGATCTAGCAGGTCAATCAGAGATGTATGCACCACAATAAACGGCTGCTTGCCCCGCATCGCAAACGTGTAGGCATTGGGAGTAGGATGCTGCTTGACATACAGCGCTGGCTCCTCGATGTCTAAAACCTGACAAGCCTCAACCAGGACTCCATGGATGTCGGGCAGCTGCGTTGGCCCCACCAAAACACTGGTAGCAATATTCTCTAGATAGAAAAACTGCTCTGCCGTGGGCCTGAGTAAGGCACGAATAGCTAGATCGAGACCGGGTAGCTGCTTCAGCGATTCGGTGGCTTTTAAATCTAGGGGATGGCGGAAATGGTTAGCCCGTAGCCCTGTCAAAATAGACTTTTGCTCCACACCTCCGCCTCCTTGGTAGATATACCCTCCATCAGTGTAGCGGCTACACGGTCACTGGCTGGCTTGGGGAAACACTCGCCGCTGCTTCCGTTGGCTTCTGAACACGGCGCAGCTTAGCCCCGATGGCCGACAACTTGGCTTCGATATTTTCATACCCGCGATCCAGGTGGTGCAAACCGTGCAGGGTGGTTTTACCCTCAGCAGCTAGACCTGCAACTAACAGCGCAGCAGCAGCCCTCAGGTCTGTGCCCGTGACCGGAGCCCCTGACAGACGTGGCACCCCACGAATCACCGCCGTGTTGCCCGTCAGCCGAATATCAGCTCCCATACGATTAAACTCTGCTACATGCTGTAGCCGGTTTTCAAACACGGTTTCTTTAATCACACTGTTCCCGTCTGCCAGCGTGGTTAGGGCCATAAACTGGGCCTGCATGTCGGTGGGGAATCCAGGATGGGGACGCGTCTCAATCTCGATGGGCAACAGTCGCTCACCGGGCACTATCCGAGCTCGACTGTGACCGTCCATTTCAACCCTGGTCCCGGCTTCTGCCAGCTTGGCGATGATCGGGGTTAGATGCTCTGGAATAATGGGCGATAGGCTGATGGGGGACTTGGTGATCGCCCCCGCCAGCATAAAGGTGCCAGCTTCGATCCGATCTGGAATAATGCCGTAGTCGGTGGAGTGGAGACTGGGGACACCCGCAATGGTGATGGTATTGGTGCCAGCGCCACGAATGCGAGCCCCCATGGCTCGGCAGAAGTTGGCCAAATCCAAAACTTCAGGTTCTTGGGCCGCATTTTCGATGACTGTTTCGCCTTCCGCCAGGGTAGCTGCCATCATGAGTGTCTCGGTAGCCCCAACGCTGGGGTAGTCCAGATAGATTTTTCCACCTTTAAGACGACCGCGACTGCCGGGCACATAGGCGTGAACGATACCATGGTCCATGTGGACCTCAGCACCTAATGCCTGCAAACCGCGAATGTGCAGAGCAACGGGACGAGCACCGATGGCACAGCCCCCTGGCAACGGAATCCGAGCCACACCCAAACGAGCCAACAGAGGACCAATAACGAAGAAGCTGGCCCTTAGCTTGCTAACAATATCGTATGGGGCGCGGGAATGGCTGATGGAACTGGCATCTACGTCTAGCGTATCACCGTTGTGAGTGACCTTAACCCCTAGGGCCTTGAGCACGTCCGCCATGCGGCCAATGTCCACCAGATTAGGAATGTTGCGAATCCGACAGTCCTGAGAACAGAGGATTGTCCCTGCCATGACAACCAATGCCGAGTTCTTGGCTCCACTAACGGGAATATGGCCACTGAGGGGCTGTCTGCCCCAAATTTCGATGATAGGCGCAGACTCGCTGGAGGAGCTTTGATCAGCCTGAAGTGAGGTGTTGATAATAATGTCCTCCGATATTCAATAAAGAGACTCAGCCAAACAAGAACACAAAATTGACGCGTTGACCAGCTTTGTCAAGATTGGTGATAATTCTATCCGAAACTATTAATTTGTTAAGTCATATTAATATCCTTTTGTGATCATTTCGTGACGCCATTGAGGATTTTTCGATCCAACAGATCGAAAAATCATTGGGAATTGCAAAAAATGGGGATTGACGAATCACCCTGATTGCTAGATGATTATCAATCACAGTTGCTTTGCAACTTTTAGCGGAACTGGCGGAATTGGTAGACGCGCTAGATTCAGGTTCTAGTGTTCGCAAGGACTTCCGGGTTCAAGTCCCGGGTTCCGCATGGGTCAGATTGGGTTTAGTTTGAATAGTGCCCTGTTCAGACGTTTGACTGATTCGTCTGGAGTGACATGTTCAAATCTGGCCATTGGGTTAGATATCCTTCAGTTTTTCTTATTTATTCAGATTTTTCTATTGATTTCTCAGGAAAGGCTCAGAAAACCAGTATTTGCTCATCTGAGTCTTTACGGAGGCTAGCAGAGGCGCGCTGTCAATTCTTTCTTGCGGCTGATATGGTAGGCAGCACTGTGCCTCCACCAATGTCTGCATGTTAGAAGAGCCTGTCGTTATTACTAGCACCAAAAATCCCATAGCCAAACAATTCCGTAAGCTACATCAGGCGAAGGAACGGCGGCGGCAGAATGTGTTTTTGCTAGAGGGCACGCATTTGTTACAGGAGGCTTGCGCCGTGGGGCATCCCCTGGTGCAGGTGGCGGCAACGGAGGCCTGGTGCCGCGCCCACGCAGAGATATTAGACCAGCTTCAGCATCTGACACCCGATATTCGGGTGGTGAGTCCTGAGGTGCTGAGCAGTATGTGCACCACCATCAGTCCTGATGGGGTGGTGGCCATGGCCCAGCGTTTGGTTCTGTCCACTGGTTCGGACACAGTGTCGCTGGGAGTGGCCCTGGAGCGATTGCAGGACCCTGGTAATTTGGGGAGCGTCATTCGCACAGCAGCAGCGGTGGGGTGCGATCGCATCTGGCTCACCAACGATAGCGTTGATATTGACCATCCTAAGGTGCTACGGGCCACCGCCGGACAATGGTTTCGCCTGCCGATGCAGACTATTCCCTCGTTAGCCAGCCTGGCCACACTGGATGGGCAACTGGTGGCTACTGTTCCGACCGCTTCCCTCGACTATTGGGATCTGGACCTACGACAGCCAACGGTCTTTCTCATGGGCAATGAAGGCGCAGGCCTATCGGAGCAGGCAATGGATCTGGCCACCCATCGGGTCAAAATTCCTTTAGCGCCCGATGTGGAGTCTTTGAATGTTGCGATCGCAACTGCCGTACTGCTTTACGAAGCCAAGCGTCAACGCCATGGCTGCTAAGCATTAGTCTCCGGCTGGGATGCTTTTGAGTTGAGTTGCTCAGTATTTGGACGCTGAAGCGAGCCAGAAGGACGCGCGGTTTCATCAGCGTCAGCCCCCTTTAGCCCATTGTCAAAAATGTTCTCTGTTTCGGTCTCTTCGTTGCCCCACAGCTCCTCTAGCTGCTCTAGAGACTGCATAAAATCGGCCACAGCAGACTGTCGGTGCTGATGCTTGTTCATAAATCTTGCCTCGTTAGTTGGCCCTAGCGCTGCGTCATGATTCAGCCACAGGAATCGCGACTAGGACGCTTAGTAATGGGATTTTTGAATCTAACTCTAGCCAAGATGTTCCAGATTTAAAAAAAGTAGGTAGTTCAATCGTGAGCTATCGCGATCTATTGGCAGCCATGCGTTACAAGCACCTGAGCCCAAAAAACAGATCGTTCCTTACAGTTCATCCAAACGTTCTACAGGGATTGAAGTTAGCTTGAATTTAGCAAATTTGAAAATAATTGCTAACTATCAAGTTGTCTAATATCCACAATCTAGTCGAGAATGGATTCTGCCCCTATGTTACCCATGTCGTTCTCTCGGCATCCAAGCAGTGGCTAAGGGCGTCGCTAATGTGCTGAAAACAGGAGATCGTTGTGAGTTCATCCTTTGATTACGACCTAATCATTGTGGGTGCCGGTGTGGGCGGCCATGGAGCAGCCTTACATGCTGTCAAAAGTGGCTTAAAGACTGCCATTATTGAAGCGGCTGATATGGGAGGCACCTGTGTCAATCGGGGATGTATTCCGTCGAAGGCCCTGCTAGCAGCGTCCGGTCGAGTGCGAGATTTGCGTGATAGACACCACCTGCAGTCCTTTGGTATCCAAGTGGGTGATGTCCAGTTTGATCGCTCGGCCATCGCGGATCATGCCAGCAATCTTGTCAGTAAAATCCAGGGCGACCTAACCAACAGCCTCACACGCCTAGGTGTAGATACGATTCGCGGCTGGGGTAAGCTAGCCGGTGCTCAAAAGGTAACCGTCGCCACCGCCAATGGGGATAAGACCTATACGGCCAAAGACATCATGCTGTCGCCAGGGTCAGTGCCCTTTGTCCCACCGGGGATTGAAACCGACGGCAAAACTGTATTTACCAGCGACGAGGCCATTAAACTCGACTGGCTGCCCCAGTGGGTAGCCATCATCGGCAGTGGCTACATCGGACTAGAATTTTCCGACGTGTATACGGCCCTGGGCTGTGAGGTCAGCATCATTGAAGCCTTGCCCCAGCTCATGCCCACCTTTGATCCAGATATTGCCAAAATCGCTAAGCGGGTCCTGATCGATCCCCGTGATATTGACACCCATGTGGGGGTAATCGCCAAAACAGTCACACCTGGATCTCCAGTGACTATTGAGCTGGCGGACTTAAAAACCAAGGAAACCGTTGATACCCTGGAAGTCGATGCCTGCTTGGTGGCCACTGGGCGCATTCCAGCCACAAAAAACATGGGCTTAGAAAATCTAGCCATCGAAACCGACCGCCGTGGATTTATCCCCGTCAACGACCGCATGGCGGTCCTGCGAGATGGTGAACCCATCCCCCACCTTTGGGCCATCGGCGATGCCACTGGCAAAATGATGCTGGCCCATGCCGCGTCTGCCCAGGGGGTAGTGGCCGTTGAAAATATTTTGGATAACAACCGTACCATTGACTATCGGAGTATTCCAGCTGCGGCCTTTACCCATCCAGAGGTCAGCTTTGTCGGCATGACAGAGCCTGCTGCCAAGGAACTGGCTGAGGCTGAAGGCTTCCAGATTGGCTCAGTGCGCAGCTATTTTAAGGCTAACTCCAAAGCCCTAGCGGAGAATGAGTCTGACGGTCTAGCCAAGGTCATTTACCGTAAGGATACGGGAGAAATTTTGGGGACTCATATTATTGGTATCCATGCCGCAGACCTGATTCAAGAGGTGGCTAACGCCATTGCCCAAGGGCAAACCGTTAAGGATCTATCCTTTATTGTGCACACCCATCCCACACTGTCCGAGGTGTTAGATGAAGCCTTTAAGCGCGCTGAGGTAACGGCATGAAAATCAGACGGCGTTCTCCAAACCCAGCCGTAGCGGTCGATACACTACGTTATCAGGTCAAAGTGCCCGATAGCGAGCCTCACAATATTCTTGAAAAAATTGTTTGGCAGAAGGAAACTGAGGTGGCGCGTCTGCGAGAAAAGGCACCGCTGGCTGAGCTCCAGCGCCAGGTTTTAGCGGCGGCTCCTCCGTTGGACTTTGCAGCGGCATTACGTCAGGGCAAGACGACACCCGCTGTAATTGCTGAGGTTAAAAAGGCATCCCCCAGTAAAGGCGTCATTCGAGAAGACTTTGACCCGGTTGCGATCGCAACCGCCTATAAACACGGCGGAGCCACCTGTCTATCCGTTCTCACCGATCGCAAATTCTTCCAAGGCAGCTTTGAGTACTTGGCCCAGGTCCGTCAAGCCGTAGATTTACCCTTGCTGTGCAAGGAGTTTATTATCTATCCCTATCAGATCTATCAGGCCCGTATCCATGGAGCAGATGCAATTTTGCTGATAGCCGCCATTCTATCGGATAAAGATTTGGGTTACTTTACTCGAATTGCTAAGGCTTTAGGGATGACTGCCCTGGTAGAAGTCCACACCGCCGAAGAACTAGATCGGGTGCTCAACATAGAACACGTCAAGGTTATCGGGGTCAACAATCGTAACCTCGAAAACTTTTTAGTTAGTTTAGACACCACTCGCGATTTATTAGCCCAGGCATCTAGCCATCCACGGTCCGATGAAATATTGTTTATTAGTGAGTCTGGCATTCATCAACCTAGTGATGTGGCCCAAGTAACCAAGGCTGGAGCCCAAGCCATTTTGGTCGGCGAATCACTAATGCGGCAACCCGACCCCGGTATCGCCATTGGCCAACTTATGGCGTAGGTTCTGCGGTCGTTCATTGACTACCAGCTTTAGGTTCCCTACTCTGATTTTCGATTATGAGCCGTTCGATCCCTCTGCCCTCCCACATCCATTACGAGCTACTGCTCAGGCTTCTAGAACGTGAAACTGCTGCTGTCATCTATCAGCACTCTCCCCAAAAGGAACAGCTACAGGAATTAATTATTACCCTGCGCAAAGCCCTATCCCAACAAAAGCAGTTAGAGGAAAGTTGCAGAGTCTCCGAGCTAGCAGTGGAATATCACTGGTCATTAAACGAGACCCCTGGCGTTTAGATTTAGGTCATCGTCAACGGAAGCCAAAATCAAAATCCTCCTAAGGCAACTCGTACCTTAGGAGGATTTTGATTTTCTTAATCAACTTCTCGCAGCGCAGTTTTGACAAACTGGCGCTAGGGATGAAGCAGAAGATCAGGGAAGAAACGGTTGAACTCAATCAGGATACCAGCAGTGATTGTCATCCAGATTGTGGCTACTACAGGAGCTGTAGACAGATACTTCATCATGGGAATTTTGTCCTGAATAAAGTCGGGTTAAAAAATAATTTTATCTTGAGTGCAGCTTAGCAATTTCGACATGATATCGAGCTGCCTTACCACACCCATGACGGACGTCGCCTAGCGAGGCGACACAGTGATTTCATCATCCTTTGCAAACATCGCACCGGATGCAATGTCTTTGAATGCAGCCAAAGGCCATGCAGCACCAGCCAAGGATGACTTAATGGCTAGACCAGTATCAATGATGATCTCCATTTCCTCAGGCTTTTTAGCAGAGCGAGACTCAATCAGATAAGAACGGCCAGCCCAGCCAATCCAACCGGCAATGTAAAGGAAGAGAATGCCAGGAATGACAAACTCACCCAAGTGAGATAAATCACCATCTACTACCAAGTGGGGCAGACCATCTTCGCCGCAGAGCAAGGTGGAGTTAGCATAAAAATCAAAACGTGCTTTAGCACCGTCTGTTGTGGCCGCAGAGGCACGTTGTTGGAACGCAGCAGATTCACCACAGGGGGTTAGACCAGCTACGTTGTCTCCAGCCAAGCTGGCAGAAGCGGGTGCCGCGAAGCCAAACCAGAGGCAAAATACTAAAGCCAGAGCAAACAACCGTCGCATAGAGTGTTTCCTTTGTGGTTTACAAAAGATCAAAATAAATTCAGAGAGTCTCTTAACTTAGATAACCAACTGTAAGACTGCTTTAACGAGTAACCTAGCGTGCAAGCTTTGTCGATGAACTCACATGACACTAGGAAATTGCTAAAACTGAACCAACGTGAACTAAATTAAGGATCTACTTAACTCTCAGGGATCATACCTTTCCGTCAAACCCTGGCAGGGGAATTGCTCACAAGACTTTACATGCTGACACAATTAACGGATGGCCACAATATTAGCAATTGAAACTAGCTGTGATGAAACCGCCGCCGCCGTGGTGCACCATCGTCAAGTACTCAGCAATGTTGTGGCCTCTCAAATTGATCTCCACCGTCGCTATGGTGGCGTTGTACCAGAGCTTGCTTCCCGTGAGCATTTGCTGACCATTGGTGACACAGTTAATGAGGCATTAATCAAGTCTCAGTTAAATTGGGCTGAGATTGACGCAGTTGCCACCACTTGTACACCTGGATTAGTCGGTGCCCTATTAGTTGGAATGAGTGTGGGTAAAACCCTATCGATAGTGCACCAAAAGCCTTTTTTAGGGGGGCACCACTTAGAAGGCCATATCTATGCCGCTTATTTAGAGCAAGCAGATCTACAGCCACCGTTTCTATGTTTGCTGGTCTCCGGTGGCCATACGAGTCTGATCCGTGTCGATGGCTGTGGACAGTACAAACTGCTAGGCAAAACGCGGGATGATGCTGCTGGCGAAGCTTTTGATAAAGTAGCTCGGTTGCTGGGCCTGGGGTATCCTGGTGGGCCTATCATTGACCGTTTAGCCCAGCAGGGCGATCCTAAAGCCTTTCAACTCCCTGAGGGCAATATTTCCCTACCGGAGGGCGGCTACCACCCCTACGATGCTAGCTTTAGTGGTCTAAAAACAGCCGTTCTTAGACTGGTAGAACGGCTGCAAGCAGATGGTGTGGATCCATTGCCAGTGGCGGATATTGCTGCTAGTTTTCAAAATGCTGTGGTGAGAGCGTTGACTAAACGTGCTGTACGCTGTGCCCAAGATCAAAACCTTCCCGCTATTGTTTTAGGGGGTGGTGTGGCAGCCAATAGTGGTTTGCGCCATTCCCTGACAGAGGCTGCTGCCAAGCAAGACATTCAGGTCTATGTGCCATCCTTAAATTTTTGTACCGACAATGCCGCTATGGTTGCCTGTGCAGCTAGTGAGCATTTTGATCAAGGACACCGCTCTAGGTTGGATCTAGGCGTCTATTCCCGTTTGCCCCTAGAAGAGATTTCCGTTCTATATCAGCCTAACAACCACTGACGAACCTGGGTTTCCAACGCCAACGGTTGTTCTAACATGGCAAAATGCCCACATTGTTCGAGTTTAATCACCGCCGGTTTACCCCGATGGAAAAAGTGGTGAAAACTGGCTAAATGCATCACATAGCGAGGTTCCATCACCATATCTTGTTCTCCAGTAACAAAATATACTGGCTGCGATAGCTGTGAGACTATTTGGGGGAGCTGGTGGACTTCATCTTCAGTAGTTGATGCCAATAAAGACTGCATGGCTGCGTCTGGATCGGCCCGCAAAAAATCAATGAGGCGCTGTCTTCCCCATTGATAGCTCAGGGTTTTTCGCACCATGATGTGGGCAAACACCCAAGGTAGTAAGGGGAGATGCTGTAACCATTGGGGCCGCCACCCCACCATCTGTTGACCAGCACTGCGAAATTTTTCAAAGGCGTTACGAATATAGATACCTCCCCCTGCGTTAACACAGATGACTCCCTGAATCCGTTCTGGAAACAAATGGGCCGCCCATAGAGCAATGCTGCCCCCCAAGGAATGCCCCATCAGCCATACATGCTCTAGTTCTAGGGTCTCTAGCAGGGCATTTAAATCGTGGGCATAGGCAGCTAGCCCATAATCTGCTGTGGCTGCACAGCGATCGCACAGTTGCTGCGTAGAATCACCAAAACCGCGTAAATCATAGGCTAGGCAGGCAATATCAGGGGCTAGTTGCTGCATTAGCGGCTGCCAATAGGCCCGGCTCAGCAACCAACCATGGATACAGACCAGTACGGAACGATGACTGGCCGTCGTTGAAAATAAATTTGGAGTGAAATCATAAACATGGGGCACTCCGAAGACAGACGTCACCACCATGGTGAAAATAGCATTCGCACAACGACATCCAATCTTGACCAGTCCCACAAAGCTCATCAGGGAGAGCCTAAATATTGACAGGGGGGTAAGGGCCTACCAGGTAAACGTCAATAGAGACCACCCAACAAACGCTCACGCATACCTTCCGCAATTTTATGGCCCAAATATTCTGGAATTAAACTTTCATTTGGACCCAGTAAATACAAAATCAATCGGGTACGACCACGCCATACCAATAGATTAGCATTTACCACCAGCAGATCTTCCTGCCAGATGGCATACATTACCTTGTAAAACAGTCCTGGCTGGTTATCAGCTTCAATCAGCAAAGCCGGTAGATGAAAAACTGGATCGACATAGAATTCAGTTTCAACTTTTTCCAGGCCTGCATTGAGATTGAACTCAACACTGAGCATTTCTTCAACTTCATAGCGCCCAGCTAACGCTTCTCGAATAGCACGGCAGGTATTATCAGCGGTTTTGTCGCTGAGGGCTTTACCCCCACGAGAGACCACCAGTTTTACGAAGACCAGCATGGGAGGAGAAATCTGACCGTAAAGGCTCAGGCTATGAATGGTGAGCCCGTAAGCTGTCAAAACGCCAAAAATATCGCTGAGGAGAAAGGATTGATTTCGGTAGGCGAAGTGAAGGGCGCTCCGGTTTCCTTCCGGTTTAATTTCAATAACGGCTTTTTTGGTTTTGTATAGCTGATAGGCAAGCCGTAGATTCTGTAATTGGATTTCGCTACTGACAAATTGCTCATAAAATTGCGGAAACGCCCGATTGAAGCGTTTCAGCAACTCTACTGTCGATGTCTTTAATCCGGCTGCCATAAATATTCAGAAACTGCATCAGTTGTGCCGGTTGGCTAGCTTTGCGGCATGGGCTAGCCCGGCACAAACCCTATCAATCAAAATAATCCTCGAAAACACCGCTCTCAAGCCCCCGAAGCAATGTTACCCAGAGTGTTTTGTTATCTTTGCTCAGAAAATCATGTTAAGGCTTGACTGGCATCATACCTAGCAGAAAAAATGCACCAGCTTGCTCGCAAGTTTATCGATTTGTTACTTAATTTTGGTGGATTCTAAATCAATGTTTTTACCCTCTTAGGAAAGGATAGACCTATACTGCTAGAGTTATGACAGAGTTTATATTTCCAACCGTTTTATATGCATGGGTTTCTGGAAAAGCTTATTTAGTCCAACCGAGGCTTCATCAGTGCCCACGCAAGCTGTTTCTGATGATTATGCAATAAACGCGATAGGGTCTGAGCAGTCTGCCCGTATTGTTTTCAGTACAGATCGCAATATTGATTTGTACGAGCTTGAAGAACTTTGTGATGCTGTCGGTTGGTCACGGCGTCCTCTACGTAAAGTTAAAAAGGCTATCCAGCACAGCTTTCTGGTGGTCACCATGTGGGAGCAGCAAGGCAGTCGCAGGCGTTTAATTGGCTTTTCGCGTGCCACCTCAGATCATGCTTTCAACGCCACTATTTGGGATGTGGTAGTTCATCCTAGCTTTCAGGGGAAAGGCTTGGGTAAAGCACTGATGCACCAGCTGATAAAGAAGCTGCGTAGTGAGGATATTAGTAACGTCACCTTGTTTGCTGATCCCCATGTGGTAAATTTTTATAAAAATTTAGGGTTTATGCCAGATCCAGAGGGAATCAAGGGCATGTTTTGGTACCCGGACTAGGCATTAGCCGCATAAATATCTGGCTTCGGCAATCCATTGTGAAACTTGGGTCGTATCTGGGCTGAGGTCAGCCCGTTGCATGAGTTTTATCTGGAGTCGTTTAAGTTGAGAGTGCAGTTGGGATACCGGTAATAGAGCAAGCTGCTGAGGTGAGCTAATGCCAGCATGCAGGAGTAGTCCACAGTACTGACAGCCAACGCTAGGAATACAGGCTAGCTTGGCTAGGGCCGTCCACTTATTGATGTGTTTAATATGGGAGTTGAGCTGTTCGGCAAGCTGTAGCCGAGCTGGCTGACTACGGGTCACTTTAAGCAAGTCGAGGGTGGTGACAATTTTGAGTGCCCTGAGCCGTTGCTGCTGATCTTGCGATATGCCTGGCAGCTGCTCAATGGCCCAGCTTTGAAGTTGAATAGACTGTGATGGCATAGCGACTAGAAACCCATGGGGCAAACGGAGGTATAGTTATGTTAGGTTGTTAACTGGCTACACTGATAGTTCCATAGCGTAGGACAGAGTGGTCATTTTAGGTGCTGTTGGTGACCGTATGGACGTAACAGCATGACAACGGGATGTAGCGCAGCTTGGTAGCGCGCCTGCTTTGGGAGCAGGATGTCGCAGGTTCGAATCCTGTCATCCCGATTAGAAAAGTTTATGGTGAATAGCTTCTATAGTCCTGATTAACGAGGGTTCAGGGCTTTTCAATCGCCATGACTTAGCCCATCGGGAATACCGGAATACCGACGTCTCCAGGGGAGCCAGTTATGGAAATGGCTCTATCAACATCAAAGACATTAAGCTGTGTTACATGATAAAGATTGAGTAAGTTTACTGTCTGGCATTAGGAGGAAGTATGAAAGCAAGATTTGGTCGGTTACTATGTGGCCTACTAGGTAGCGGGGTGATGGCTGCTACACTACATACCCCTCAAGCATTAGCGCTCTCAGAAGATGAGCTGCTAGACAAATTTTCGGAAGTGCCTGTGTTTGTCATGGTAGATAGCTCTGGGGGCTATGTCACCCCGGTATCTGATCTACCTAACGATGGTCTGGGTAATGTTGCGCTGCTCCGAGTTTTCTTCAATGAGGACGATGTTATTTCATTTGTGCGACAGGTTCGTGAAGAGAACCCGAGATTTCACCAGGGTGGTTCAGTGGGCGTGGTTGATTTAGCTACGGTCCATCTTCTAGCGGCACAAGAACGCGAGGTCCCCCTGAAACTGATATTTATTCCTCAACAAGACGATCTTCAAGCGGCCCTCGATTTGGATAGCGAATTTGGTGGTAACTCATCTTCATCGCTAGTACCTTTGTTTACGTTGCAGGATGCTTCTGGAGGGTATTTGCCTCTGTCTGTGACTGGTGAAGCCGAAGAAGAAACTCTGGTCTCGCTGTTTTTATCCAGGGAGGATGCTGAGAATGTTTTGAATGCTGTTCAGCAGTCAAATCCTGCTCTGTCAGATGTCTCTATTGGTGTAGTTTCGCTAGCTGATATTTCGAGTGAATTTCTCCAAACTGATAATGAATCGTTTGAGCTGATCCGCTTTTTGCCGGATTCAGATGTGATTAACCATATTCAAGATTTGGAATTGGAATAAGTGGCTCTGGCTGGGGGATAAGCGTAAATTTAGCTCATTCGCTATGCCCCATCAGTAGGTCATAAATGTGGTGGGCCATAGCTAATTTGGTCGTAGCGGGGAGAGGGGTATGGCGGCTTTCATCTAAAAATATGCCGTGGTTGCGATCGCAACCAAACCCACTCTCCGGCTGATCTACCGGATTCGCCACAATCGCATCGAGTCCTTTACGCTTCAGCTTATCTAAAGCAGGTTTAACAATGTCGCCCGTCTGAGCCGCAAACCCTACCAGGGTTTGATCGGCTCTTTTGCTAGCAGACAGTTTTGCAGCGATATCTGTCACAGGTTCAAGCGGCAGAGGGTTAGGCAACTCGGCCTTGGCCAGCTTGCCAGTCACCTGTTGCAGAGGACGCATATCAGCAACTGCTGCTGCCATGATGATCCAGTCGGCGGTTTCTAGCTGCGTCATCAGGGCAGCTTCCATGGCAGCGGCGCTGACTACCGCCATAGTTTGGACCGTATCGGGAATGGTTTGGCGCAGATGGCTTTCCATGGGGCCATGGACTAGAGCCACTTGAGCACCTCGATAAATCGCAGCGGTAGCGAGGGCAATCCCCATTCGACCGGTGGACGGATTGCCGATATAGCGCACAGCATCGATAAATTCCTGGGTGCTGCCGGTGCTGATCAGGATGCGTTTGCCCTGCAGGTCTCGGCGGCCTTGGGTATGGGTTAGGGACTCTAGGGCGGCACGGATACTATGGGGTTCGGCCATGCGTCCAGTGCCGATGCGATCGCATGCTAACCTCCCAGCCGCCGGACCCACCGCATGGTAACGTTCATCAGCCAAAACCTGCTGCCAGCTGCGCTGGACAGAACGCTGCTGCCACATATCCGTATTCATAGCTGGAGCCAATAACACCGGGCAGGTGGAGGCCAACACCGTATTGGTCAGCAGATTATCCGCCAAGCCATGGGCCAGCTTACCCAAAGTATTCGCCGTTAAAGGAGCAATCAAAAAAATATCGGCCCACTCAGCTAGCTCGATATGTAGTGGTCGAGCCTGATCTGCAGACCAAAAATTGCCATCCGTATAGGCAGCATGGCGAGAAAGCGTAGCAAAGGTCAGCGCCGAGACAAACGCCTCTGCCGACTGCGTCAAAATAACCCGTACGTCCACCCCGGCTTTGGCCAGAGCAGACACCACTTCACAAACCTTATAGGCTGCAATACCGCCACTAATACCGACAAGAACCTTGGCATGTGGCGACGCATCTGCCATTAAGCTTCGTCAAAGGCTTCCATATCCAGTAGGTGTAAATACGAATCCACTAGCTCCGGGCGTTGAAAGGCCACCGACCGCAGGCGATGCCAGTCTTGTAGTCCTTCAAAAGCTGTCGTGTATTCATCTTGCTCTAGACGCTGTGCCAGCTGATCTACGTCCTCTTGAGTGACATCAGCAATGGGCTTATCAGAAACTTTGCTTGTACTTGAAACCATGGTGCTGGCTCCTGTGGGCTGGCGCTATCCAATAGTGTATTCGCTGTCGTATCCAGTGTCCCGGAGTACACCAGAATTGTTACACCTGGTGTTTACAAAATTTTTTGGCCGCATCTAGCACCTGCAGGCTGATCTCATGGCCCATGGTGAATTCATGATAGTCAACAGCCACTGACAATGCTTCTAGTTCGGACTTATTACGACGGGCTTGATCGACAGGGACCACCGGATCTTGACGTCCGTGAACTAGTAAAACAGGACGCGGGGCAATAGGGGCAGCTATAGGACCATGGCTGTAGCCGCTAAGAACCATCATGCCGGCCACCGGTAGCTGCATGCCCACATCCAGGACCATCGCTCCACCTTGGGAAAATCCGCCGAGAATAGTTTTCTCTAACGGAATACCTATTTTTTTAGGAAGGCCCGTTAGCCAGTCCAGCAGACACTGGCGACTATGCTGCAAATCTGACTGGTGGGTAAAGGACTGATCAAAGTCAAAGATTTCAGGCAAGGCATACCACATACGACCACCGGGGGCTCCCATGCCACTGGCCAAGGT
>NZ_JADEXP010000117.1 GCF_015207065.1 Leptolyngbya cf. ectocarpi LEGE 11479
CACCACCTTAGGCTGACCCACCCGCCAGCCCGCAATGGTTAGCTCCCGTGCCAAAATCAAAAATACCCCCCAGGCAGGTACCGTACCCAGCTGCACTAGCACCATCAGCGGGGCTAGCACTAGCAGTTTGTCCACCAGCGGGTCCAAAAACTTACCTAGCTCAGTGACCTGATTGAGCCGACGTGCCAGGTAGCCATCAAGCCAGTCGGTACAAGCCGCCAGCAGAAATACCACCACCGCCCACCAGCGGTGGTTAACTGACGGATTAGCCAGTAACCAAAATACCAGTGGAATCGCCACCAGCCGTGACACCGTAATCTGTGTAGGTAAATTCATAGCCTTGGGACCATCAGCGGTAGCTAATATGTTCTTCGTGGTAGCTCGGGGGCTCCACATGAATGGTGACTCGAATCGGCCCAAAGGTCTGTTCGAGTCTCTGTTCTACCAGTTCAGTAATATCGTGGGCACTCACCACATCCTTCGGTTCCACAATCAAGTGCATATCAATAAACACCTGACGTCCCAAGAGCCCCCGCGAGGCAATGCTGTGGCAGTTCATCACCCCCGGCACTCTCATCACCTCTCGATGGATCGCCTCTGGTGCAATGGCCATCTCATCAATTAGCCAAGGCAAATTTGCCGATAGCACGATCCAACCACTGTGCAGCACAAGAATGGCCACTGGCAATGCCATGACAATATCCAGCCAGCCAATCCCTCGCCATACGCCGATCAGCCCGGCAATCACCACAATCGTGATCCAGATATCGCTCATCGTGTGGTGAGCATCCGCAATTAACAGCTTGCTCCCTAGACGCACCCCCACTCGGCGTTCATAAACAGCTACAGCAATATTGATGCCCAACACCACCAGCATGATCCATAGGGATGTAGCGGTCAGCTCAACCGGGGTAGCGCCTGTTAACAAGCGCTCGAACGCCCCCTTCAAAATCTCAAAGCAAGCAATACCTAAAAAAGCGGCAATACCCAAAGCACCGACCGCCTCGTATTTTTGATGGCCGTAGGGGTGTTCGCGATCAGGCTCCGGAGAGGCCAGCTGGTTAGTTACTAACCCGAGAATGTTATTGGCACTATCCGTGACGCTGTGGAGAGCATCGGCCAACAAACTCAAGGAGCCTGTCCAAAACCCAACCAGGATCTTAAGCCCCATCACCAACAAATTTAAAAACAGAGTGATTAGCAACACCTGTCTCACTTCAGACCGATAGCTAACCCCAGAAACTTCAGTAGACATGCATGACTTCTCCGCAGCATGTCTAATAGTAGCGAAGGACGTAGCACAACGGACACTAGGCTGCCAACTCCTGTCGCTGCAGCTCGTGCATATGGTTAAACAACTGCCAGCAATAGGATTCAGGCAAACCACAGGTGAGGGCACCGCGCATCACCACATCAAAATACCAATCGCTAGGAGCATGCTCGTGCCCTAGTTTATCCACCACGGTATAGGTGCGGGTGTTTGGGTAACTCTGCCCCTGACATTGGATGGACACCTGATGGTGAACGTAGCCTTCTTCCCGACGATCAAGTAAAGGGCTCAAGCGCCAGGGTAAGCTGTAAAGCACACCGTGCACCGTGGCGCTGTCTCCAGAATGGTCTGGGGATGGAACAATATCTAAAACCCCACACTGACGACGACGAGAATATCGAAAAAAGCCCAGTCGATATCCCTTGAGCTGGGCAGGACCAACCACATAGGTATGGGTCTTTTCCTGTAATGATCGTTTGAGGTCCACCGGGCACATACAGGACCCATAGGCAAAGTAGTAGAACTGGTCGGGGTCGCCATCAAGCGTCACCACTGCTAGCCTCCGTATGAATTTATCTGCAATTCCAAACGATTCTATAGATATAGACTTAAAAAGTGACCCTGATTTTACCCATGACATCCCTGATTGGTCTATTAATTCTGATTATCAGCCTGTGGCTGTGCCAAGCAATTGATGGGTTACCCCACCTGCTGCCACAGCTATCAGCCCCTTGGTGGTTATGGTTAGGGTTAGGCTCAATTATGTTGAGCTGGATGATCAAGGATCCCTAATCTACCAAGACCGATTTTTGATGCAACGCGATAACAACAAGCTATGACTCAAAACTTTGATCGAGAACAGCTACAACAGCTGGCGGGTGGTGACACAGCATTTGAAAAAGAACTGCTGCAAATGTTTGTAGGAGATACTGAAGACACCCTTGAGCAGTTAGCCGTGGCCATTAGCGCAGAAAATCAGGCAGCTGTGCAGGAGCTGGCCCATTACATCAAAGGTGCTAGTGCCAATGTGGGGGCAGTGGGTATGTCTAAAATAGCGGCCCAGCTTGAAATGTCTGCCAAGATGGGTAATCTGCGGGGGGCTTCCAAAAGTCTTAGACAGCTCCAGACATTACACCGAGAGGTAAGCCGTCTAGCCCGTTAACACGGCTGGCCTAAGGACTGATCTGATGATCCTTAGACCGAGGTGCGACTTTCAGTCGTCTCTGTCGTGCCGTAGAGTTCTGGCACATCACGAGACGGGGGCAGGGTTTTAGATTCACGCGTCTCAATGTATCCGGTATAGTAAGCTCCGGGTTCAATTTCTAGAGAACCGGCAACGACGTCACCTTCTAACCGAGCCGTGCTACTCAAGAAGAGCTTGCCCTCTGCAAATACGCGGGCTTTAAGCACACCCTGCACTGAAATATTTTGAGCTCGAACCTCTGGGCCTTCCACTAGCCCCGTTTGAGAAATTTCTAAATCGCCTTGGATATCAACGATGCCATGAATAATCCCGTCTACTTGCAACCGACCTTCGGCATGAATATTGCCCTCTAGTTCACATGTGCGGCTGAGATAGGTAAAACTCGTTGCCGGCTTTTGCTTAAACATAAACACAATAATCAGTACCCATTTGTCTGGACAGCTGTAAGGATTAAAAATCCGGAAAAATTCAACTATGGGGTAGCCCCCAGATGCACACGTACGATATGAATGTGAGTGCTACTCACGTCCGTAAAACGCTTCTCAAACTTTACGGCTTTTCTTGCCTAAACTCTAGCATCAGTTTTTGATTCAGACTGTTCTCAGACTATCTGTTTCCTTCAAGCCGGTCTAAGGTCCTAGCCTAATAGTCGCGACAGCACCAGAGCTGTGGCTGTCGCTCCAATGGGGACAGTGAGGTTATCGATGCCATATTTAGAGACGGATTCTAGCAGGGTGGCTGCGATCGCAACTCCCAACGCTGTCATCATCAGCGGCCAGGTTATGCCCTGAACTACCCCCAACACCACGACCACCACCAGGGCACTGGCCATCGCCATGGTCAGACTCCCCTCCCAGCTTTTTGTTTCGCCCCAGACCTGATAGCCGTGTTGGCCCCACCGCTGCCCCACTAAAGCGGCTAACCCATCTCCCCAACACATAATCAAAATGCCAAGCACTCCAAAATAGGGGTAACCCTGGGGCCAACACCAGCCCATCACTACGCCGATACTAGTGGCGTAAAAAAATGTGCCCCAGCTGCGCCGACCCACACTATTAATACCTGGCAAAATCGGTAATCGATAGGACACCAAAGCCACACCCGCAAACACGACTGCTGCCGCTATCCCCATCCAGGCCGGGAGCATAAACCACCAAGCCAGCACAATGACATGCCCCGCCCCAATGTGGACAATCTTGCGGGTGATTTCCGGCCCCCAGCCCAGCCGCCTGGCCCCTTCCGAAGCACCCCCAATCAACAATAGCCAGGCCAGCACTATGCCAACCTGCCAGCCATAAGCGGCCACACCCGTCTCCAATTGCCCCATCGCTACCTGTGTAGTCATGCAATGCGATTGTAAAGCCTATACCCTCTCCTTTATAAATGCGGTTCCCCAATCACCCTTGGACTGCTATCTTGATGGGGAAATTCAGTCACGAGCCATCGCATGGGGAATACCTACAAGCGAGTATTACTAAAACTTAGCGGCGAAGCCTTAATGGGCGAACTTGCCTATGGCATTGATGCAAAAATCGTAGACGCTATCGCCAAGGAAATTGCAGCCACTGTCGAGCAAGGTGTGGAAATTGCTGTTGTTGTCGGCGGTGGCAATATCTTTCGAGGTGTCAAAGGCGCTGCCTCCGGCATGGATCGGGCCACCGCCGACTATATTGGCATGCTGGCGACAGTTATGAATGCCATGACTTTACAAGATGCCCTAGAGCGGATCGAAGTACCCACCCGAGTCCAAACCGCCATCTCCATGCAGGAAATGGCTGAACCGTACATTCGGCGCAGGGCTATTCGCCATTTAGAAAAAAAACGAGTCGTTATTTTTGGCGGGGGGTCGGGTAACCCTTTCTTTACCACCGATACCACCGCTGCGCTGAGGGCGGCTGAGATCAGTGCTGAAGTACTGCTCAAAGCCACTAAGGTAGACGGCGTTTATGATTGCGATCCCAAAACAAACCCCAACGCAAAACGCTATACCACCTTGACCTATGGCCATGTTCTGGCCAAAGATCTCAAAGTGATGGATGGTACAGCCATTGCACTGTGTAAAGATAACGATATCCCGATCATGGTGTTTAATTTAGCCGTTGACGGTAATATTCAGCGGGCCATGACAGGGGAACCGATTGGCACAATTGTGGGAGGATCTTGTGAAGTTAGCTAGTATCGACGACGTTGAACAGGCGATGATGAAGGCGGTTGAAGCCACCAAGCGCTCTTTTAACACTATTCGCACCGGGCGCGCTAATGCATCCCTGCTGGATCGGATTACCGTTGAATACTACGGTAGCCAAACACCGCTTAAGTCAATGGCTAATATCAGCACCCCTGATCCCAGCACCCTGATGGTGCAGCCCTATGATGCCAGTATTCTCAGTCAAATCGAGAAGGCAATTTCCCTCTCTGATGTCGGTCTAACGCCCAACAATGACGGCTCCGTCATTCGGCTCAATATTCCTCAACTGACCAGCGAGCGCCGCAAGGATTTTGCCAAGCTAGCGGGCAAGTATGCAGAAGAAGGTCGGGTAGCCATCCGCAACGTTAGGCGAGACGGCATGGACTTTGCCAAAAAGCAGGAAAAGAGCGGCGATCTATCTGAAGATGAATCTCGTGATTTGCAAGACCAGGTTCAAAAGCTAACCGACCAGTACATTAAGACTGTTGATCAAGCGCTGGAAGACAAAGAGAAAGAAATCATGAAGGTCTGATTCAGCGCGTTTAGACACGTTCAGACTCTATACTTATCGGCAGGGCGTATCAGGAGTGCAGGATGTTTGACTGTATTGTCGTAGGCGCTGGCCCTGCGGGGAGTACCACTGCGTACCAGCTGGCTCGGCAGGGGCATTCTGTGCTGCTGGTGGAAAAGCATGCGCTACCTCGCTATAAGCCTTGTACGGGTGCGATCGCACCCAGCATTGCCGCTTGGCTAGACTTTGATATCACCCCTGCCATTGATCAAAAGCTGCGGCGGATTCGGTATACCTGGCAGATGGAGGATCCTATTGAGGCAAACCTGGAAACCGAGGAGCCCATGTGGATTGTCCGTCGCGATACCTTCGACCATTATTTAGTCAAACAGGCTCTCAAGGCAGGTGTGACGCTGAATGATAGCACTCCGGTTCTTGGCATCGCGTTTAAGGATAATGCTTGGATAGTTGAGACCGAGCATGGCACCCAAGTATGCCGCTATTTAGTCGCCGCTGACGGAGCCGATGGTCCCATGGCTCAATGGCTGGGCTTTAAACCCGAAAAAGTCCGCCAAAGTTATGTTTTAGAGATTGATTTGCCTGAACCTGTGGCAAATCCCACCATGGCCTTTGAATTTGGCCTGGTGAAACAAGGCTGTCTTTGGAATTTTCCTAAACACCAGCGTCATTCCCTAGGCATTACCCGTTTTTTGGGTAGCACCCTTAAACATCCAGAGCAGTCCCTGGCCGCCTATGCCCAACAAGAATTAGGCAGTAGCTTTGAGTCCGGTCAGCTTTATGCCCACGGTCTCAAGCTTTGGAATGGCAATCGGCCTCTCCATACCCAACAGGCTCTCCTGGTCGGTGAAGCCGCAGCCCTAGTCGATCCCATGACCGCCGAAGGTATTCGCCCCGCCATTTTTAGCGGTATTAAAGCTGCAGCTGCCATTGACAATGCCCTCAAGGGAGATAAGCAAGCCTTAGCACACTATAGCCAGACCATCCACACCGAATGGGGAAATGATATCCAGTGGAGTCAGCGCATTGCCAGCGTATTTTTCCGAGTGCCAAAGATTGGCTATCGGGTTGGCATCAAACGACCGACGGCCACTAAACGGCTGGGACAACTCCTCGCAGGTGAAATTCGCTATGCTGACCTGGCTAATCGCGTGATAAAACGTCTAAGCGGCAGCTTTTTGCCAGGAAAGGAAACTTAATTCCCCTTGACTCTCTTTTATGCCGCATTAGAGAACCATTTGTGCCAGGTTTGATGAGATGGACAAGCAATATTAATTTATTGTAGAGAATAAATTAAAGTGTTTTGAACAACATTCACAAGTAAGTTTATAAAACCGTATCCAATGCAGCTAATTATCTAAAAAAAACCTTTAGATATTAGTGTGCTTTTACCGCTACTTCTAAACACATTCTTCACAAGAATAATAACTTTTATATTTTTAAGTCTGGAGATATGGGCTGTTTTTAGGTGCTTCCAAAAGCCTAAAAATAGGCAGTGACAAGGCTCTGGCAACAGCGGGGATCGCTTTATTAAAGGGCGATCCCCGCTGTTTTTGTAACTTTCGGTACATTGTCGCATCCACGAGAAGTTGTCATAATTAAACCCTGCCGCTCTTTTTAAAAAATTTTATGAATGCCGTGATTCAAACTGTTCACTGTCCCACCTGTGGTAAGTCAGCCGAGCGACATTACTTGCACGATCAACAACTGACTCGAACTCAATGTTCAGGCTGTGATTATTTAATGATTGTTTGCCAAAAAACAGGCAAGGTAATTGAGGCCTACGCCCCGGGGATCACCGTAGCAATGGCTAGCTAATCTACCTGGCCCCATAGTCCCCAATGGGTAGAGCCGTCCGCTTTTATTTTGATAAACTTAACAGTTTTAAGCTCCTATTTTGGATGCGCGTAATTGACCACAGGCCGCATCCTTTTCCAGTCCTCGCGAGTAACGCACACTAACCGCAATTCCTGCCGCTTTCAAGCTATCGGTAAATTGGTTAACCCGTTGCCGCGAGGGGCGCTGGTAGTCAACCTCATCAATAGGATTATAGGGAATCAAGTTGACATGACTTTGGAAACCCCGCAGTAACTGACTTAATTCAACCGCATGGTTTGGACAGTCGTTTAAACCTGACAGCAATATATATTCAAACGAAACCCGACGGCCTGTAATCGACACATAGTCCCGACACTCATCGAGTAGCTCTTTGAGAGGGTATTGCTGGGCACTGGGGATCAGCTGCGTCCGTAGGTCTTGATTAGAAGCGTGGAGGCTGACCGCCAACGTTACCTGGAGATGATGTTGGGCTAATCGACGAATCTGTCCTGGGATGCCGACGGTTGAGAGGGTGATACTACGCTGACCGATGCCAATGTCTTGGTTTAAACATTTAATTGCGGCCACCACATTTTGAGTATTGATCAGCGGCTCTCCCATGCCCATAAAAACAATATTACTCACCCGTTGATCAAAGGCTTCTTGTACGGTGAGTACTTGATCAACAATCTCATGGGTCGCTAAATTGCGAATAAATCCTCCCTTACCCGTGGCACAAAAGTCACAGGCCATGGGGCAGCCGACTTGGGAGGATACACACACGGTCAATCGTCGCTCGGTGGGGATACCCACTGCTTCGATAATGTGTCCATCGTCTAAACGTAGCAAGAACTTAACCGTCTGATCGGGAGCGACAGAACGATGATGAATTTCCGAACGCCCCACCGATACCTGTTCTGTGGCCTGACGCCAGGTTTTTGGAAAAACAGTAATGTCAGCTAGCGATCGCACCCTTTTGTCATATAGCCACTGGTGCAGCTGTTTCCCTCGATAGGCCGGCTGTCCCTGGGTTTGAACCCAAGCCGTTAGCTCAGCCTGACTCATCCCTAACAGGGGACGCTGGGCTGATTGGGTAGACCTATCCAGTGTGGAAACCATGATTAAAGCAAATAGAAAAAGTCCAGCGTTTAGCTCTGGACTTTTATCTTAGAAGGTTTGGGTGATGAAAATGTATCCGAGCCACCCGGTTTCGACTCCGCTCAACCTTCCAGCTTCGAGAGTTGAGCGAAGTCAAAACTCGATCTATTAGGCATTTCATTTTCGAGCCAGTCCCTAATTGCTCCTAGTTGTTGGTGTCGGGGTTCTCGTTGATGAGATCCACTAACCCTTCCGTCAGTGCCCGAGGATCCATAAAGACAACCTTAGAATTATCGCTTTCACCTAGCTTCTGATTAGCATCCACATAGCGCTGAGCAATTAAAAATTTCATAATGTCGCCCTGGCTCAACTGGCCATCAAATGCCTGGGAAATCAAACGCATCGACTGCACATTACCTTCTGCCTCTAAAATTGCAGCCTCCTTCAGACCTTCGGCTTTGGTAATAGCCGCCCGTTTCGCAATGGCCGCGGCCTGCTCCAGACGCATGGATTCTTCCACTTCCGTGGGAATTTTAATCTGCTGTACTTCAACCCGATTGACCTTGACCCCCCAGGGCTCAGTGGCTTCATCTAGCACATCCAGCAGCGCTTTGTTAATCGATTCTCTTGAGGAAAAGGTCTCTTGAAGATCCATCTTACCGATTTCAGAGCGGAGTGTTGTAATCACCAGTTCTTCAATGGCCTGCTCCACATCTTCAATGGCGTAGTAGGTTTTTTCAAGGTCTAAAATACGCCAGTAAATGACCGCGTCAACGTCAACATTAACGTTATCTTTGGTGGTGGCACTTCTGGGTTTACTGTCTAAAATCTGCTCCCTCAGGGTATCTTCGATCACCAGGGCATCCAGCAGAGGCACAATAAAGTTGACACCTGGATCTAGCGTGGCACGGTAGCGGCCTAAGCGTTCTATTAATGCCGCATTACCTTCCTTAACGACCCGGACAGAACCAACTGAGTAGCCAATAACGATTAATGAGAGGATAGCGAGAATAGAAGAGCCCATGGAGAACCGGAGCGTGAGCGCAATGGATGAATGTGCTCATGGATAGCACATCTTCTGAGTTTCTGTCTAGCGTACAGTGGAGAAATTGCGATACTATGCCATGCCTATCCGCAGTTTTAGTCCTGGCTTGGGTAACGACATGGTTACTTGAAGGGTCTTTGCCCTTTGGGAAATAGACCCAGTAACGGCCCTAACGCTACACCAAATACAAAACCACCCGCATGGGCCCAATAGGCAACACCGCCTGCTCCCATGTCGGCATTGGCTCCCAGGCTCGCCACTCCATAGAAGGCTTGCTGTACAAACCACCAACCCAGGAAAAAGATTGCTGGCACCCGAATGGTTGTAAAAATGAAGAATAACGGCAGCAGAGTCAGAATCTGAGCCTTAGGGAAACGAATAATATAGGCTCCCATGACGCCTGCGATCGCACCGCTGGCTCCCAGGGTCGGTACCGTTGATGCTGGCGCAAAGACCCACTGGGCTAAACCGGCCAATGCCCCACAGGCCAGATAAAACAAAATAAAGCGTCGATGCCCCAGCTGGTCTTCGATATTGTTACCAAATACCCACAGATAGAGCATATTGCCCCCCAGGTGGGCAAATCCCCCGTGGAGAAACTGGGAGCTAATCAGCGTAAACCACTCCCCCACAGGGTTGAGGGCACGCCCACTAAAGCTATCCGTAAGTTCTGCCGGGACAATGGCCCACACTTGAAAAAACTGATTGAGGGCCTCTTCCCCCATTCCCTGTAGAGAGAGTTCGTACAGGAAAATCGCTACATTCAGTGCAATTAGCACAAACACCACATAGGGCGTCGTGCGGGTGGGGTTATTGTCGTTTAAAGGAACCACAGAAAGTGCTTATAGGCTATCTACCGATATTGTCGGGCATTGTCGGTGATGGGTTGGAATTTTAAGGTTGGAATTTTAAGGTTTCAGCCTTTTCTGGCCGTCACCCTACGCTGCTTTCGGCTCACTTGGTTTCCCTCCCCACACGGCTTTAATAGTATCTAAAAAGGCAAAGACTGAGGGTGGGTGGAGAGCATCGGCCATGGTCACCACACCGAGCACCCGTTCAAACGGCTCCGGTAGCTGGGCCACGATCACATCTTCGGGAATAGGTTCGGCGGCTAGGCGGGCGATGATGGCGGCCCCCAGCCCTCGCCGCACCATGCTGACAATGGTGGAATCCTCGCGCACATCGTAGGCAAAGTTAATGGGCTGTTTGTGCAGAGCCAGATATTGTTCAATGTTGTAACGGCACCCATCTCCAGGAGGCGTTTGAATTAAGGGGTAGCTCAGCAGCTGTTTCCAGCTCAGATGGGCATCCATGGGCTTAGCTGTGGGAGGCAACAGTACTATATAGTCGTCCCGTAGTAGCTCCCAGGCTTCAAATTCTGCCAGGGCAGGCAAGTAGCTAAAGCCGATATCGATGCGGCCCTGGCGCAGGTAATCCTCAACGTGGTGATAGTGGCTAAATTCTTCGATGGTGACGCTGATGCCAGGGTACTGTTGCCGAAAGCGCTCAATCACCGCTGGCAAAATGTGGGTAGCTACACTGCGAAACCCTCCCAGACGGACTTGGCCAGACTGTAACCCCTTGGCCAATTGGGCCTGCTGACAGATTTTGTCTAAACGTTCTAGTACTTGCTGGGCTTCGATGGTGATGGTTTCACCCACCGGGGTGAGTACCGCGCCCTGACGGCCACGATTTAATAAGATGACGCCCAGTTCGGTTTCTAGAGTTGCGATCGCATGGCTCACCGCCGACTGTGACAGCTCTAGCTGTAAGGCTGCATCGCTAAATGTACCGGTCTTCGCAATAGCCACCAATGCCCGCAGTTGGGACAGTTTTAGCCGGTTTGGATTGCCCTCTGCCATGGAGCACCTAAAAACGTAGATGATGCCTTAAACCATATCCAAATTAAAAAACCATAGGATTTTTCCATTGGAAACTAAAGTTTCAAATCCGGACAAGGCTTATCTCTGATCTTGCCTTAGGGTGCTAAATAAAATCGATTAAATCCATCTATAGCTTTCATATAACCTGTGCAGTAGACCACTTGATTTGCCAGATTTCTAGGCATACACTGAGAAGCTGGGCCATCTGCCATAGCACATAGCCGCTGCCATCTAAAGCTTCCATGGATCGCCTGTGTTGTGAACTATGTGCGCCAAGCCATATCATTCCACGCCAGTATGAATCTAATTAGCGTTCGTCCCGAAGGCTTATACTGTGAACCCGGCAATTTTTATATAGATCCTTGGCGCTCGGTAGAAACCGCACTGATCACCCATGCCCATTCCGATCACGCCCGCTCTGGCTCACAACATTACTACGCCATCGGCAGCTCAGAAGGCATTCTACGTAAACGTCTGGGCAAAGAGATCAATCTGACCCCCACCCAGTATGGCAACAAATTCAAACTGGGAAATACCTGGGTGTCATTTCACTCAGCGGGGCACGTGTTGGGCTCAGCCCAGATTCGAGTTGAGCATAAGGACAACGTTTGGGTGATTTCAGGAGACTATAAACGCTGTGCTGACCCCACCTGTGAACCCTTTGAAGTCGTAGAGTGCGACACGTATATTACCGAAGCCACCTTTGGTCTACCCATCTATCGCTGGCAGTCAGGTGCAGCAACCGCTGCACAAATCTATCGCTGGTGGCAAAACGATCTAGACCGCCCATCCCTATTGTTTTGCTATTCCTTTGGCAAAGCTCAGCGGGTATTATCAGAACTCACCCAGTTCACTGACAAAACCGTCTATGTCCATGGGGCGGTGCAGGTACTCACAGAGATTTATCGAGATGTGGGAATACCCATGCTGCCCACAGTGCCCACTAGCCAAACCGAAAAATCCTACACCTTTAAAGGAGACCTGGTAATTGCTCCCCCCTCAGGTCATCGTTCTTCTTGGATGAAGCGTTTTAAGCGGCCCCAGACCGCTTTTGCCTCCGGGTGGATGGCCGTGCGCGGTGTCCGTCGCCGCCGAGGCTATGAGCGTGGTTTTGTCTTATCAGACCATGCAGACTGGCCCAGCTTGATCAAAACTGTCAAAGAAACCAAAGCCAAGACGGTCTATGTCACCCATGGCCAAAACGACGTGCTGTCGCGCTACCTTACAGAGCAGCTAGGCATCAATGCCATGCCGTTGGATACCCTGTTTGAAGGTGAGGTGGACACTTAGGAACGCGATCACAGCGCTCATTCATTAATAGTCTTTCCTGTTACTTGGCCCAGATGCTTCAGAATTTGTAAGGCTCTAGCCAGCTCATGGTTTGAAGTAAATGTGGCAAAAACCCGTGACACGGCATAGCTAGGCTGAGGTTGTTGCACCAGTTTGACAAATAAAATGTCATCGCCATTCGTTACCATCGCAAAACTGGGTTGCTGCTTTTGAGGATTGGCCATCAGATAAGCAAGCGTTTGGGGTAAGGCTGTCCAAGCAGATAGTGCTGTTTTTTTTGACTCTACCACCACTACCCAAAATCGATTCAGCAGTATCAGCACGTCGATCCGTCCCCGCAGAACGTCTTCTCCATCATTCAAGGTGAGCTGTACCGACTCTTCGGCCCGCACTTTGAAAGGGGGGTCATAAAAACCGGCTACGGTCACTAAAGGAGAAACCAACAGCAGCGTGACAGTGCCTTCTAACAACTGACTTTCAGAGCGCTGATACAAATAACGGCGTCGCAGCTCACTCAGCGCTGTTTGTTCAGTTATCTCTAAGTCTGGCAACTCACTGTGCCATTCTGTAAAAAATGATTCATCCTCTGTGCGGGTTAGGTTAAAGCGTCGTTCTGCTTCAGCAAGGGTGGTAACTGCTTCAGTGATAGCGACTGCCATAGAAAATACTGTGAAGATACTGGGTTTGGCTGTGATTAATGCTAGCAAATCTAGAGAATACAGCTGCTCTAAAACATTGCTGTGAAATATTAGGAAAGTCACCTTTACGGGTAAGCGTTCCCTTCGACTTCGCTCAGGGGACGCTGGTTGTAAACGTTGGCTGAGCGAAGTCGAAGCCAACGTTGTTCGTAGGACTGTTACCTTTACGGAAAATAAGCCTTAGTCATCTTTTGGGGCATCTTTGTAGAAAACTACAAAGGTCCGTAGTTGTTTTTATGCAATAAATTGCAGGATTTGATTATTGTCGAAAATGCTTCTAAAAAATTAGGCTAGAAATACCGTTAGACAAAGCTCTGTTTGACTTTTACTAGACCAGCAGTCCGTCAGCGGTGCGAACGAAATGCTTAATTACCTTGTGCAGTCTAAACAATACCAACGAGTTAAATATCGGGGGCAGCAGATCGTTGGTAATGCTTTAGCATCTACAGCAACGATAGTGAACATGAACCATGGGCCCCACCACCAACGAAGCACCTACCGGTAAAATCCTGATTGTCGATGATCACCAAGTGGTCCTCAGCGGTACCATCGGCATTCTGCGCGAGCACTACCCAACCTATGAGCTGTTGACTGCCAAGACGGCCCAGGAAGCTCTAGAGCAATTAGCTAACCATCGCCTTAGCTTGGCAATTTTGGATCTGTCGATTCCTGATGCTTATCAGCACGATGCCAAAGTAGAAACGGGTATTGAGTTGCTTAGGCAGGTGATGAAACATTACCCTGAGCAAAATATCGCTGTTCAAAGTACCTATATCAAGGCGCTGGTCAGGGTTAGATCAGAAATCGATAGTCACCAGGGCGGGTTTACCATTGTTGATAAAAGCATGTCCAGTCAGGACATATTTCAGCGGATTGACGGGGCGCTGAAAGGGTTTAGCCATACCCGAGGTATCAAAGCGCTACAGGCTGGTGTGGAACTCAAGCCCGAGTGGCTAGATGTGTTGACGTTTGCCTTTCATGAAGGGTTGCAAGATAAAGCGATCGCACAAGAGCTAAATGTACAACCCAGTACCATTCGTCACTACTGGAACAAGCTCTACGATGTTCTAGAAATTGACCCTGAGCTAGACAAAAAAGACGGCAAAAACCTTCGCAGTCTGACGGAGATTCGTGCTCGCGAACGGGGGCTCTTGGACTAATGGACAAGCAAAGCCGCTGGGAAAAAGCGTTAGATATGGCCAGAACCAGTTTTTGGGGACTGGGAATTATCCTGACGGTGCTAGGAGCACGTTCCTTAGGTGCCTTTCACGCGCTGGAACTGATGGCACTGGATAATTTTCTAGCGCTCAATACCCGGCTTTCTCTTGAAACAACCGATGAGGATATCGTCCTTGTTGAAATTGACCAGCCCTATGCCCAGGGAATTGCCGAGAAGGGATACACTATCGAAGCCAATACATTGGCAAATATCCTTGAAACTATCTTTGCCAATGAACCAACCGTGGTCGGTGCCGATATTATCTCTTATCGAATTACTGGGGATAACCAGGAGAGGTTGCTTGAGCTGATTAATCAGCACCCAAATTTGATCACCGTTGCCAATTATTCATCGAATCCAGCAGAGCCGCTCTCAAATCTAACCGAGACTCAACTGACTGAGCAAGTTGGCTTTAATGATCTGCTGTTTGATAGAGATGGTACTGTTCGCCGAGCACTCCTAGGCTTTTTTCTTGATGTTAACGCAGAACAGTATAAATCTTCTTTCGCTATTCAAGTTGCCAAAGGTCATTTTGCCAATAAACGTCTGGATAAAACCGGACAAGCTATTCAGTTAGAAAATGGAATTCGAGATTCCGACACAATGCGTTTTGGTGATCATGAAATTCCCAGAATTGTCTCTAACTATGGCTACACTGGTCAACAAACCTATGGCATTCAGACCTTAATCAATTATCGGAGTAATTCAAAACCGTTTGAAGTGATTATGGTCAGCGATCTATTGGACTCTCAGTCTGATCAGACTAGCTTGATCAAAGACAAAATTATTATTCTGAGTCTGTCAGGCACATCACGGGACTTTGCTATCCCCATCCCCATATTTGATAGTACATTGTCTAATAATACGTTATCTGATAGCACATTAGATAATTCTTACTTGGCTAGCGGTATTGAAATTCAGACTCATATTATTAGTCAGATTGTCCAAGCGGTAGAGGCTCAGAGACCGCTGATTTGGACTAATCAAACGGCACAGTATGTATTTCTTATACTATTTTCAATTCTAGCTATCAGCTGCGGCAGATATTCGAAAGATACGCTGAGTGGGTTTATCAGCCTGCTATTGACGATTTTTGCGAGCATTTTTCTAAGCTATTTATTTTGGCTACGCATAGGGCTTTGGCTACCTCTTGCAGCGACGCTTGTATCGACAACAGCTAATGGTTTGATTTATATCAATTACGCCCAGAACAAGCGTCGTTGGGGAAAAATGATTGAGCAGCTTGACTTAGCGCTTGATAAAGAGCGACATCTCTCTGAAAAGCTAGCGTTTGAACGTCAAAAGACGATTGAAAACGTATTTGATTCGATTCATAACGGTCCGTTGCAGACGCTTGCTAATTTGCTAAGACGTACCCGTGATGAATCGATTGACCTGACTGATGTTTGTTTTTGTTTAGAAGACCTTAACCGTGAAATTCGATATATTGGCGACTCTATTAGGCAAGATGCTAGTGATCAAACAGATAGCCTTGATGTTAGCTATGCAGGTACTAAATTTGACTTAGATATTCCGCTTCAGGAGCTGTTTCAAGAGGTCTATGATGCCATGCTTTCAAGACCGTTAATTGGATTTTCTAATCTCAAATTTACTATCATCTCGTTTGAATCCATTGAATCGGAAATAATCAGTATTGAAGCCAAGCGTAAGCTTTGCAGATTCTTAGAAGAAGCATTGGGAAACGTAGGTAAACATGCCATTGGTGCTACACGTCTTATGGTGACTGGTAAAAATAAAAGCAATCAGTATGAGCTGACTGTGTCTGATAATGGGCCCGGTATAAATTCTAGTAATATCCAGACTGGAGAGGGCACTCGTATTGGCAAAGAAGTAGAGAAAATAACCCGAGGAAAGTTTATTCATAAACCTAACAAACCCAAAGGTTTCTTTTGTCAGCTAACATTTCCCATATCTACTTAATAAGATAGATGAAGCTAATTTTTAAAGGTGATATTTTTAATTCAAAACTATGTATAGATATTAGGAATATTAATTTATTTTCCTCCATAAACTCCCTGATTAATAGACAATAATAATGAATAAATAAATGTCACTTAATATTATCTAAGGAGGTGATTAAAACGACTACTTTAACAGTGACAAAGAAAATGTGGGTGCATATTCTTGTGGCCACATTGATCTCATTGCCAATCGTTTCTGTGCTTAACCAATCAGCTAGGGCTGATTTTGTTCCTACTCCCCCTGATGATTCAGGACAGACTAATCAGGGCGGGCGAGGCAATCGAAGAGCTGGTTCTACCCGCTAACAT
>NZ_JADEXP010000118.1 GCF_015207065.1 Leptolyngbya cf. ectocarpi LEGE 11479
AGGCATGGCTCACGCAGGGCTAGAGATTTATGTAAACTTCAGCCTACACTGTGTGAGCTTTTTTACCCCTTGGAACCCTTTTCATACATCCTCTCATAATTAATGGCTGATACTAAACAGTTTTTAATTGAAATAGCTGACTAAAAAAGGGTAGTTTTAAATTATGAGAAAATGATTCCCAAATGATACCAATTTTAATGAAAATTATTATCATTTTGTCGAGATTTATAAAAAGACATACTGCCCGAGTAAAAAAATGTTAACTGGGCGGCATTGGCAAGGTGTGATACAGGGGGGAGCTAGCTCCCCCCTGTATCGATTACTTATGGGGTGCCATGGAAGTAGGTGCCGTACTGCAGACCAGGGAACATGTAGTTCAGCTCAATCATCACGCCAGATAAGATAATTAAGGCCGCTGCCGCCATAATCGGGGCGCTGGTCAAGTATTTAAGTAGATATTGCATCGGAGTCTCCTATAGTCTCAACGGTGATTGCGTAAATCTTGTACTCTATCGAGGCGATACTGAAAGTTCAGACTCTTTCGCCGTCAGCTCTCCGGTGGTCAGTTCCTTGAAAGCTAGCAGGGGCCACAGCAATCCTTGCATAAACGATCGTAGGGCCAGCGGGATATTGATAAAGATTTCGGTTTCTTCTGGGTTTTTGGTCTGCTTGCCGCCGATTAAATAGGCTCGCCCCGACCAGCCGACAAAGCCAGCGAAGTAAAAGAAAATCCCAAAGGGAATGACAATATCTAACGCTCGGTCTAGCCTGAGTTGTAAATGGGGCAGACCTTCTTCACCACAGAGCAGATTAGCTGCATAGAGCTGATAGGGCTCATCAAAATAATAGTTCTGTGGTGCACTGTGCATGCGTTCTTGAAACGCAGCTGAGCTTTCGCAAGGCACCAGGTGAGTGTTGGATGCGGCCTGGGCAGGGGCTGTAAAGCCTACCCAAAGTGAGATCATGAGTAAAATTGCCAACAGCTTTTGCATGGGACTATCTCCTAATGGATTGCAAGGGTGAGGGGCTAAGCTGATTTATGATGGCGGACTGGAGCTGATTACATCGGCGCCCATGACGCTCTGTTGCGATCGCACCTCTGAGGACAGATCCTGTCCCATGGCGGTCTCATTATCGCTTTCCCGTTCAATCCAGAGAAAAATGATGGCGAAAATAGGAAATGGAAGAATGTAAAAAATGAGCGGAATCATAATCCAAGGTAGCCAGGAAATTGCGTAGTCTCCGGTGAGTTGGGTCATATCGGCCATGGAGGTCTCCTTTTTCTCGTCTTTTCTGAGCTGGTATGTGTGTGGGCTTTCTAGTTTTTCTATCTGGCCAAGGACCTAGCCAATGCCGGCTGACCAGAGTGTCTGACTGACATTGACCGCTCCCCGCAGGATGGCATCAAGTTCATCAAAGTTTTCTAACAGCACATAGGCAAATACAGCCCCGCCCGTCGATCCGAGAAAAATACCGCCGCATAGCTGAAACCAGTCTTCTTTTTTCCGCAGCGGGCGGAGGCGATCCTGGGAGTGAGAATTATAGGCTCCCTTAGGATTGCCCTGAAATGTGCTCAGGGCAAAAATAGAAATGCCCAAACAGGCTGATACTGTTATGTAAATCGAGGTGATTAGCCCGCTTAAGTTGGCACCGTGGGCTGACTCTCGCAAGGGGCCTACCACCACCTCGGGTCCCACTAAAAAATAACCGTGGGCCATGCCAATTTCTAACCCCCGTAAAAAAGGCGTCAGTCCTGGTCGGTAGGCTGGCAGGTTGTTGATATAGGCTTTTGCCAGGCTGGAGCTGTTGATAGGGGTGGCCAGGTTGCCCAACCAAGGATTGCCCTGGTAAGGCTGAATCGGGTCCGCTTGGGAATAGGCATCGGCCCAGGCAGATTTAGGGGCAGGTGACATGGGTGTTTAATCCTCTCTGATGGGTGATCGTGATGGGGGGTAATTAGCCAGTATTCCGAGACAGTTGGAGAAAAGTCCTGGCCGTTCGTCAACGGCCAAGACTCGTCTACGCAAAGGGAGAGTCCGCAATGTTGGACAGTGCGTAGATAGATGGAAACTTGTTAATCCGTCGTGACAGGAAATGTCATGGAAATCGGCTGGATGTTGACGCAATCAAAAATGCGCCGTAGGTGGCAATATAGCCCACGGTAAAATGGGTCAGTCCTACTAGCCGGGCCTGCACAATGGACAGGGCCACAGGTTTGTCTTTGGGATAGCCAAAGGATAAGGGAGTGTGCTCGTGGGCCCACAATAGGGTCTCAATTAGCTCCTGCCAGTAGCCGCGCCAGGTAATCAGGAACATAAAGCTCACGGCCCAGGCTAAGTGGCCAAAGAGGAACATCCAGGTCCAAACGGCTAGGTTATTGGTGCCATAAACGTTATACCCATTGATCAGCTGGGATGAGTTGAGCCACAGATAATCGCGGAACCAGCCCATGAGATAGGTGGAACTCTCATTAAACTGAGCCATGTTGCCACTCCACAGGGCCAGGTGTTTCCAATGCCAGTAGAAGGTGATCCAACCCAGGGTATTGAGCATCCAAAACATGGCCAGATAGAAGGTATCCCAGGCGGAAATGTCGCAGGTGCCACCTCGGCCAGGGCCGTCGCAGGGGAAGCTATAGCCAAAGTCTTTTTTGTCGGGCATCAGCTTAGACCCGCGAGCATCCAGGGCTCCCTTGACCAAAATTAGGGTGGTGACATGGAGACCCAGTGCGATCGCATGGTGGACTAAAAAGTCCCCTGGTCCAATGGTAAGAAACAGTGAATTCGCGCCGTTATTGATGCCTTCTAGCCAACCCGGTAGCCAAACGTTAGCGTAGTTGGGCCAGGCCGTAGTCGCAACACTGTCTGGATTAGACAGCAGGGTTTGCATCCCATAGAGTGTCTTTCCGTGGAAGGCTTGAATCCACTGGGCAAAGACAGGTTCTACTAAAATCTGTTTCTCAGCGGCACCAAAGGCGACCTCGCAGTCGTTGTGGACATAGAGACCCAGGGTATGAAACCCCAAAAACAACGAGACCCAGCTCAGGTGAGAGATAATTGCCTCTTTGTGGTTTAAAACCCGAGCCAGAACGTTGTCCTTATTAGCTTCTGGGTCATAGTCACGCACTAAGAAAATGGCCCCATGGGCAAAGGCCCCTACCATTAAGAATCCAGCAATGTACTGGTGGTGGGTATACAGAGCCGACATGGTGGTGTAGTCGCGGGACAAAAAGGCATAGGGCGGCATGGCATACATATGCTGGGCCACCAGGGAGCACACCACCCCGAGACAGGCCAGATGCCAACCCAGCTGAAAGTGCAGCGAGTTGTTGTAGGCATCGTAGATACCTTTATGGCCGCGTCCCGTGCGAGGTGCAATAAAGAAGCCTTTCCACCCAGGTCCCTGGAGGGCTTCAGTCATTTCTCTGATATTGTGACCAATACCAAAGTTGGTGCGGTACATGTGCCCCGCAATGATAAAGATAACGGCAATCGCCAGGTGGTGGTGGGCCATATCCGTCAGCCACAGAGACTCGGTCTGAGGATGGAAGCCCCCTAAAAAGGTGAGAATCGCAGTCCCAGCTCCCTGGGAACTATTAAACACATGCTCTGCCGTATCCGGATTCTGGGCATAGACACCCCAGTTACCGGTGAAAAATGGGGCTAGTCCGGCAGGGTGAGGTGGTGTGGAAAGTAAGTTATCCCAGCCCACATGCCGTCCCCGTGATTCAGGAATTGCCACATGGATCAAGTGTCCCGTCCAGGCTAGTGAACTCACCCCAAACAAACCAGCCAGGTGGTGATTTAGTCGCGATTCTGCATTTTTAAACCAGCTAAGACTCGGGCGAAATCGAGGTTGAAGATGTAGCCACCCGGCATATAACATCACGGCGGCCAGCAGCAGCAAAAATAGAGCGCCCACAAACAGATCGCTATTGGTACGCATGCCGATGGTATACCACCAGTGATACACACCGGAATAGCAGATATCCACCGGGTTTCTAGCCCCGGCCTGGGTATAAGCTTCAATGGCGGCTGGACCAAACTGGGCATCCCAAATTGCGTGGGCAATGGGTGAGGTGCCGAGTGGGTCTTGAATCCACCGCTCAAAGTTGCCCTGCCATGCCACATGAAACAAAATACCCGATATCCACAAAAAGATAATGGCCAGGTGACCAAAATGGGAGGCAAAAATCCTTTGGTAAAGATTCTCCTCCGTCATCCCATCGTGGCTTTCAAAATCATGGGCCGTGGCGATGGAATAGAAAAGTCGACGCGTGGTCGGATCTCTCTGTAAATCCTGACTAAATTTTGGAAATTTTGTCGCCATGGTTCTAGGTTGAGGTTTAGTGATGAAGTTGAATGTGTAGATTGGCCATCATCCCACCGCCGCCATGCGGGCTAAGAAAAAGGCCCAGGTGGTAACAATTCCTCCTAAAAGATAGTGGGCAGCGCCAACGGCTCTTCCCTGGGTGATACTCAAGGCCCGAGGTTGGATTGCCGTGGAGATGTTGAGCTTGTTGTGAGCCCAAACAATAGACTCAATTAGCTCTTGCCAGTAGCCACGACCGCTGAACAAGAACATTAGGCTAAAGCCAAAGACAAAGTGTCCGGCCAGAAACATGACGCCATAGGCGGACAGCGCCGAGCCGTAGGAATTAATCACTTGGGACGCCTGAGCCCAGAGAAAATCTCGCAGCCAGCCATTGTTGGTAATGGAGGAGAGAGCAAAGTTTCCTCCGGTAATGTGAGAAATGGTGCCGTCGGCATCCACTGTGCCCCAGACATCTGACTGCATTTTCCAAAAGAAGTGAAAAATCACTATCGAGAGCGAGTTATACATCCAGAACAGACCCAAGAACACATGGTCCCAGGCAGAGACCTGACAGGTGCCGCCTCGACCGGGTCCGTCGCAGGGGAACCGGAAGCCCAGATCGCCTTTGTCGGGAATTAAGCGGGAGCTGCGGGCAAACAATACTCCTTTGAGCAGCACCAGCACTGTTACGTGAATGGTAAAGGCGTGGATGTGGTGAATCAGAAAGTCGGCGGTACCCAACGGTATGGGCATCATGGCAATCTTGCCACCAACGGCGACAACACCGCCGCCAAAGGCGTAGCTAACCGGTTCGGTGATATTAGGCACCGTAGTACCTATCCCCGATAGCTCAATGTTACGCAGACCGCCAAACATATTGCCCAAGGGTTCCGCTGCTTGAGCGCCGCCTACGGCCATGGAGTGAATGTGTTGTATCCACTGGGCAAAGATTGGCTGTAGCTGAATCCCGGTGTCAGAGAACATATCCTGGGGGCGACCAAAGGCGCGCATGGTGTCGTTGTGACAGTACATGGCAAAACTGTGAAATCCCAAGAACTGACAGACCCAGGCTAAGTGAGAGATAATCACGTCGCGATGACGTAACACCCGGTCAAGCACGTTATTAACATGGTCAGCAGGGTTATAGTCTCGCACCAGAAAGATAGCCGCGTGGGCAGCACCACCAACGATACAGAATCCAGCGATCCAGACGTGGTGAGTAAACAACGAAGTTACCGTGGCATAGTCAGTGGCCAGATAAGGATAGGGCGGCATCGCGTACATGTGATGGGCCACCAGCAGGCTAGCCGTGCCAAATTGAACCAGGTGAATGGAGAGATTGGCATGCCAGGATGTCTCAAAAATTTTCTCAAGACCTCGGTGACCAACCGGCCCAATAAAGTTAAACAGGGGAAACATTTTGGGAGTTCTGGCATCGTCCAGCAACTCATTAAATGTATGGCCAATGCCCCAGTTGGTGCGGTAGAAATGCCCTGCAATGATAAAGAGCACTGCGATCGCAACGTGATGGTGAGCAATATCAGTCATCCATAGGCTTCCCGTCACCGGATTTAGCCCTCCCCTAAAGGTGAGAAAATCGGTATAGGCTGACCAGTTGAGGGTAAAGAACGGCTTTAGGCCCTGGGCAAAGCCGGGATAAAGATCCGTCATCAGAGCCTTATCCAGAATGAAGTCGTGGGGCAGCGGAATTTTGTCTAAGGGCACCCCAGCATCCAGCAGCTTATTGGTCGGTAAGGCCACATGGATTAAGTGTCCAGCCCAGCCCAAACTGCCCATCCCCAGCAGTCCAGCCAGGTGATGGTTCATCATCGATTCCCAATTGCGAAACCACTCTAGCTTGGGAGCCCGCACATGGTAATGAAACCAGCCCGCAAACAGCATCACCGCCGCCATCACTAGGGCTCCCATGGCTGTCCAGTAAAGCTGAAACTCATGGGTAAAGCCTTGGCCGCGCCACATCTGAAACAGTCCGGAGGTAATTTGGATGCCTCGGAAACCACCCCCCACATCAGCGTTGAGGATTTCTTGTCCAACAATGGGCCAAACGACTTGAGCGCTAGGCTTGATCTGCGTCGGATCGCTCATCCAAGCCGAAAAGTTAGAAAAACGAGCGCCATGAAAATGCATGCCACTCAGCCAAATAAACACAATGGCTAAATGACCAAAATGGGCGGAAAAGATTTTGCGAGAAATGTCTTCTAAATCACTGGTGTGACTATCAAAATCATGGGCATCAGCATGGAGATCCCAAATCCAGGTGGTGGTTTTGGGTCCCCGTGCCAGGCTGCGTTTAAAGTGTCCCGGCTTTGCCCACTTCTCAAAGGATGTAGACACCGGATTATTATCAACGACAACCTCAACTTTTTGCCTCTCTTTCCGAGGACTTATGGTCATTGAAAAAACTCCTTTTTGCTAAATAACTCATTAATTTGACTGTCTAAAGGCACAGTCATCAGCGCACTATGGCGTACATCACTCACCTGAGTCCGTCATGATTTCAGCAGCGATGGCATCAACAATTGGGATATCGGTAATCGTGATATCAGTAATTGTGGTATCAGTGAACCCAGTCTCTTCCCCAAGAAAGATCGGGAACATCGGCTGACGCTGATCTTTGAGCGCATAAATACCCAGGTCAGCTTGGGTAACAATGTCAGCCCAGGTGGGCACAACGGTCTTTTGAAATGTCTGACCTGGTGTTAGAGAGAATTTATCAAAGCCAAAGGCGGCCATGTCGATCCCCATTGCTGCTGACCAAATGCCAGCTACCGGCAATGCCGCGAGTACAAAATGCACAGATCGTGAAGACTTGAGGGTTGCCCCTTTCCACAGCAGTTTCTGCTGGTAAGTCTGGATGTGCTCAAAGCTGTAGGTTTGACTTGATGTTTCTGAGTGAGAATTTTCAGATGGGACCCGATCGTCGTGACTCACCAGTGCTGAAGTTACTAAAGAGCCATGGGTGGCACACAGCAGTGCCCCACCAAATACGCCAATCACACCCAGCTGATGAAAAGGATTCGCTAAGATATTATGCTCAGCTTGAAACTGCAGCATAAATGTGAAGCTACCGGAAATACCTAGGGGCATGCCCGACGAAAAACTACCCTGACCAATAGGATAGATGAGCAATACCGAAACAGCGGCTGCCACTGGGGCCGTAAACGCCAATGAAATCCAGGGCCGCATTCCTAAGCGATAGCTGAGTTCCCACTCTCGGTCTTGATAGCTAATAATGCCAATAATAAAATGCAGCACAATCAGCTGATATGGACCGCCGTTAATTAGCCATTCATCCAGGGATGCGGCCTCCCAAATCGGGTAAAAATGTAGCCCAATGGCGGCAGATGTGGGGACAACGGCGGCGGTAATCACGTTATTACCATCGAGTAAGGACCCGGCAATGAGTCTGCCAGTGCCATCCATATCGACTGCCGGGGCCGCAATCATTGCCAGGATAAAGACAATGGCCGCCGTGGACAGGGTGGGAAACATCAGCATCCCAAACCAGCCAATATAGATGCGATTTTCAGTACTCGTCACCCATCGACAAAAGCGCTCCCACGGAGAGACAGGGTTGGGTATGGCAATCTTGCGCAAGGGGCTAGTTGTATCGCTCCCACCAGTCATATCAGAGCTAATGTCGTCGGATATGTGATCAATACCTGACTCTTTGAGTCGGTTAACAGGTTTAAGGGCAATGGCTCTATTAAGCTGTGTCATCTTAAAGCTTCTAAGGTAAAAATAGCTCCGCTGTTGAGCTATCGATTGATGCAATAGAACACCGTCCGCTGCAGCCGGAAGATAAATCGAAGCCAAGGGACTACAGGAGAATGTCAAAAGACCAATAGACATCGGCTTGATCAGATCTAACGACACTTTCATTGACAGTAGGGCAACTATAGGCAGGAAAAATGGAGAACTAATGAAGGCAAGAGCTGACTTTAGGAAAGGTTACAGTTTAGACAGAGAGGGGCTGTTGGATTAACCAATATCTATAGTTGTCCTTTGTTATTTGTTATTTCAAGAAATACTATCTACTTAATGGCTAACAAGAGAATATGATAGTTTCAAACTATTGCGAAACAGGTTAAACCGAGAACAGTGACGCTAATTCTAGGCGTCTGACACTAACCATTCACTGCATAAAGGGCGCTGCTGAGCCTCGGTGTGAATTTATCTGCAAGATGTCGATATATATCATTTTTAACAGATCGGTTCATCTTCTAAATCAGCAACGATAAAACAGTTTTTTGGAGAGATTTTGTGATGATGTACCACAGTAAAAAACGTTTAATAAATCCTTTGATTGGCGCTGTTTTTGTCGCATTGCTAGCGTCGGTTCTATGGGTGACTGGGGGGGCTGAGGCAACGGCTGTTGAAATTAGCAAAGCAACTCGCACTGTCCCACTAAATAATGCCGGAGAACAGATTACTCTGACCACCGATCAGCTTGCCATAGGGCAGAAAAAGTTTAATGGTAGCTGTGCAAGTTGCCATTTAGATGGCACCTCAAAACCTAATCCTGATGTCGATTTGGGGGCTCAAAGGCTAGCTAATGCCATACCTCCCCGTAACAGCATCGAAAGCATGATTGATTATTTAGAGAATCCCACCACCTATGATGGTTTAACCTCTATTGAGGAGCTGCATCCATCGCTTGCTCGCTCAGATCTCTTTCCTCAAATGCGTGATCTAACGGAAGATGACCTGGTTGCGATCGCAGGCTATATCCTAGTCCAGCCTAAAATTATTGGCGACCAGTGGGCCGGTGGTAAACCCAGACGCTAAACCTAAGAAGCCGGGATTCTGTCAGAATCCCGGCTTCTTAGGTATTTAGGTTCTTCTCATCAGCTGCTTAAAGAGGTTTTCCTTTAACATCATCTGACGCATCATCTCAACAACATAGTCTTGGGCTTGGTCGAGAGAGAGCTGTTTGACTTGTTCCCTCAGGAGCTGCAGTTCAAATTCTTGCTCTAAGCTGAGGTCTCCTGGCATTTTCATGACGATTACTCCCTAGCCAGTGAGCGTTAGCGCTGAATAAATTGCATAGCTGCGATCGCACCTAAGAAAAACACAGTGGGAACTGCCAGAGTATGTATCGCTAACCATCTGACAGTAAATATGGGATAGGTAATCTCTTGGTTACGGTTGATATTAGTCATGGTGAGAAACCTCTTAATAAAAGATCAATCAGTAAACGATTAGACGACAGGTTGTTCGATGCGGCCATAGAACTGCCCCCGAATTTTGACATCCATTGAGTCTTTGGCACCGAAATCAGTATCGGAGGGTTGGTCGCTCTCAAATAAGCCAGCAATTTCGCCTGTGGCGCTGTTAACTCGATTAATCTGCAGAGAGATATGTCCCTCGGCAATTTCAAATGTTTTAATGTTTGGGCGGGCTAAGTCTTCACGGTCTGTTTGATCTGGCATGGCCATGGCCCCTTCATATCCTACGGTGACGCCTCGACCTTTAGGATCGATAAAACTAGACGTGCGGTAGGGCGGCACCTGAAAGTTACCCGCTAAACGCGTTGAGGGACTGAGACTGGTGGCAGCATCCTGATTTTTTGCCACCAGACCCTTAACTGTAAATAACAGCGGTACCCGCTCTCCATCCGGCAGCTGAACCGTCACCGGCTGAAAATCAAACCCCCCCTGCTCAACAAATTTCATATTTCCATCATTCCCAATCTCTAAAGAGCCGCTGATCTGATCGAGACTAAAACTTTTTCGAGTCAGCGGTTTAGTCAATACAAATTTGCTCTCTTGGCGTTTGATCAATGGCTCTCGCCTGACTAAAAATGTCTCAGGCTGAAGACATAATCCGTTCAGCTGATAGGATTGATCCGCATTGATGGCAATGGCATCCAAACTGCTCTGTGACAGTTCAGGACAGTTATTAGCTAGGCCGCTATTCCTAATATCATCGTAGCTAAGGGAATCGGTCGGCAAATTAGAAGCGCTACTGCAAGCCGTTAACGCTCCGACAAATAGGGCTAGTAAAACAGGTATTAACGCGCGATATTTCATCGATTTATTCTCTGATTAACGTAGTCGGTGGTTGGCAAAGGGGCTATCCATTCACAAAAAACGATACGAAGCCAGTACAAGGCACTATCCACGATGTGAATTCAAACAAACAAAACTGAAGAACTAATGAAGATGACGCTGCTGCCGTCAATTATTGATTTTTGTAACGCGACTCTCATGTTTTCATAGGTTCTCCATTTTTGTTCCTTATTCTTCTTGCAAACCTTAGTAAAAAGAATCTTTTTGATCCTGATCAATCATCTACTAGGGGATTTGAATAGCTTTTAAATAGGGAGAAACCACAATGAGCCTGGTTACAGAACTCATTCTCAGTGCAGATAGTGAAGCTCGCTACCCTGCCCCCAAGGAACTTCGAATTTTTCAAGACTTTGCCAAAACTGGAGAACAACGTATTCGCATCGCTAGGATTCTAGCGGAAAATGAACAGAGAATTGTCCAGAACGGTAGTCAGAGGTTTTGGGAGCGCTGTCCAAATACACCTAGTAACAGCGGCAACGATCGTAAGACGGCCTCCTGTCAGCGCGACCAGGGCTGGTATGTGCGACTGATTGCCTATTCCATACTGGCTGGAAGCGAACGCCCCTTAGAGGAAATTGGCACCGTGGGCATCAAAGAAATGTACAACAATCTAGAAATTCCGATTAGAAATATCGCCGAGTGTATGCGCTGTCTCAAAGAAGAAGCCATGACTGTTCTCAGCGAAGAGGATGCCCAAGAGGTGGGGCCATACTTTGATCTGATTATCCATTCACTGCTGTAAATTCGCTGCTGTACGAGGCCTTATCAGTCCTCGCCCCAAAAAATTACCCACCCCAGTTAAAGACAACCCCAGACAACCAATTTCTAACTCTCAAGGAGATTTTCCATGCAAGACGCCATCACGACTCTGATCAACTCCTCCGATATGCAGGGCCAGTATTTAGATGATACGTCCCTAGAGAATCTACAATCCTATTTTCGCAGTGGCGATTTGCGAGCACGGGCTGCCATGTCCATCAGTGCTAATACCTCCACCATTGTCACTAAGACCGTGGCCAAATCCCTGCTCTACACCGATATCACTGGTCCCGGTGGCAATATGTACACCTGTCGTCGCTATGCCGCCTGCATTCGCGACATGGAGTACTTCTTGCGCTACGCCACCTACGCCATGCTGGCGGGTGATCCCTCAATTTTAGATGAGCGGGTGCTCAATGGTCTCAAAGAGACCTATAACTCCCTGGGTGTACCGGTGGGAGCCACCGTGCGCTCTGTCCAAGCGATGAAGGATGTCGTCAATGAAATGTTAGGGGCCGATGCTGGTCGAGAAATGGCTGTGTGCTTTGACCACATCTGTTCGGGGCTGGGCTAAGGACTGTCCTAGCTAACACCCCTATCGACGTTCAGGCAACCCATTGATTATGAGTATCATTACCCAGGCTATTGCCAATGCCGATCGCGAGGCTCGCTATCTCAGTCGAGGAGAGCTAACTAATATTAGCCACTTCTTCGAGGATGGTCAGCAGCGTCTGCGCATTGCCTCTATTCTCACTAACAATGTCCAGTCGATTGTTGAAAAAGGCACCCAGCGTTTTTGGCAGCGCTGTGCGGTCACTCCCAGCAACAGCGGCAACCCCACATTTCAGGCTTCCTGCCTGAGGGATCAAGGGTGGTTTCTTCGCCTCATTTCCTATGCGGTGGTGGTGGGTGACATTGACCCCATTCAGGCCAGTGGTGTTAAAGGGGCGAAAGAGATGTATTCCTCCCTTGAGATTCCTCTGAGAAATGTGGCGGAATGCATGCGCTGTCTCAAGGAAGTCACCCTGGAACTCTTGAGTTTAGAGGATGCGGCAGAGGTTGCCCCCTACTTTGACTATTTGATTCAGGGCTTAATGCCCTAGAGGCCCATAGAGACACATTGGATTTGGAGACTTGGAAACACCATGACCGATCGGATCAACGGGGGCAGTCCGACTGTCCATCCGCAGCTGTATCACACGGTGCCGACAGCTGTTATTGTTGGGGCACAGCAGCGAGATCGCTATCTAAACCAGAGCGAGGCTAAAGAACTTTCAGCCTTCTTTGGCTCCGGCTTAAAGCGATTAGAAATTGCCCAAACCCTGACGCAGCAGGCCAACAACATCGTCGCCGCTGGTGCCAATCGCATCTTTGTGGGCGGCAATGCCATGGCCTATCTAGAACGCCCCGAAGATCCCCTCGGGCTACCAGGCTCGGGCTACTATGTTGGGGAAGACTATCTCACAGCGGCGAAAAAATCCCAGGCCGCATCCCGAGATCTTCCCCGTTTTGTAGACCCCGTCAATGGTCTTATGGAGTGGGTTAAAGGCATGATGTCTGGAGGAAAACCGGCTGCTCCCAGCCAGTTTCGGACCATCGATATCACTCGATACGGTACCGTCCGGATGAAACGTTCCCTTAGGGATCTGAGCTGGTTTTTACGCTATATCACCTATGCCATTGTGGCTGGTGACACCAGTATCATCAGCGTCAATACCCGAGGACTGCGGGGAGTCATTCCCGAAGATGCCACCCTTGCTACAATTGTTGCACTGCGAGAAATGCAGTGGAAAGCGCTGACATATTTCACCTCTGAGGCGTCGTCAGCCGTCGTAAAACGCTACTTTGATGTATTGATTAGCGACTATGAGGTGGAAAAACCGTCTCCTCGTCTAAGGTCGGGAGTTTCAAAACATCACCCAGGATTGCAGCTACCCCAAAGCTATGGAGATAGCAACAGTCCCCAACCTCGATGGGTCATGAGGCTAACACTACCTGACATTGAAAAAGACGAGGTGGTGCGAGCAGCCTATCGACAGGTGTTTGAGCGAGATATTACCCACCCCTACGGTCCCACCATAGCGGAACTGATTTCCCAGGTTAAAAGCGGTAGCTGGTCGATGAAAGAGTTTATCCGGCATCTGGGAAAATCACGTCTCTATCGACAGCTGTATTATGAGCCCTATTCCATCAGCCGTAGTATCGAGCTTGCCTGTCGTCACTTCCTAGGGCGTGGGTTAAGCTGCATGGAAGAGTTTCAGACCTACTTTGACGTCATGTCTACCCAGGGTTTTCCAGCCTTGGTGGATACCTTTATCGATTCTGCAGAATACACTGACTACTTCGGTGAAGAGACAGTGCCCTACCTGAGGGGCTTAGGGATGGAGGCTCAGGAATGCAGGATTTGGGGACCGCAGATGGAGCTGTTTAAATACAGTGCGCCGGTTCGCAAAGTGCCCCAGTTTGTCACCACCTTTGCTGGGTACCAACAGCCCTTACCCAATCAACACCCCTATGGTGTTGGTAACGATCCGCTAGAAATCCAGTTTGGGGCCATTTTCCCCCAGGAAAGGCGCGACCCCAGGGCTCAACCCGCGCACTTTAGCAAAGAGAGTCGTCGAATTCTCATCGATAGCGGAGCGGGCAGCCGTCACAATGGGTCTACAGCCCATCTAGGTAGAGTTCCGGGTTCTCCGGGTAACCATGTGATCAAGTGGGAATCTGGCCGGATCGGCCATAGCCGACTCTTTAACCCCATGGGGCGAGCCCGCTCGTCTGCGCCTAGCCTCAATCTTACCCACCACTCCCATGGCGCTGTGATTCATGCCGCCTATCGCCAGGTGTTTGGCCATGAGGTTTTTGAGGGGCAACGACAGTCTGTGGTCGAGACCCAGCTCAAAGCGGGCAAAATCACCCTGCGAGAGTTTGTGCGTCAGCTGGCGAAGACCCGTCTGTTTCGTCAGACGTACTGGGAGAAGCTCTACATCACTAAAGCGATTGAGTATATCCATCGACGGCTATTGGGACGGCCCACCTATGGGCGCGAAGAAATGGCTCAGTACTACGATATTTGTGCCCATGATGGGTTCTATGCCTTTGTTGATGCTCTCATAGACAGCGATGAATATGTGGAGGTGTTTGGCGACGACATTGTGCCCTATGAGCGCTATGTGACACCGCGTGGATTGGCGTTGAGATCGCCCCAGGGAGCTGTTGCCTTAGCAAAACCCAGAGATAACCCAACGACGGCAGGGGAGTGGATGCGTAGTCATCCCTACCCTGTGTCCAATCGTCATGGGGCTCAAACTGCTGTGGCAGAACGCCCCCAGGTGGCTCCGGCGGTATCACCTACATCGGCTCAGCCCCATCCTCCTGCCTCTCCGATGGAGCTACCCCAAGAGAGTCCAGCCGCTGTCCAGACTGCCGATAATGGTGATATGCCCACAGACACCACCTCGCCTGACGGAAAAACGGTTGCTGCTGAAGCTGCTGAGGCCAGCGCTCAGATTTAACCAGATCCCATCGGCTTACTTCAGCCCACTAATTCCATGAAAAAAAAATCCATAAAACTCAAGGCTAACCTTAAAAAACTGTTGCGGTGGCCACAGCGATTTTACCAATCCCATAATCCTGCCAACTATCACATCCATATTGGTTGGTTTGGCGGTCTGTGTATTTATCCCAAACACCCTTACTCAGAATTACAGAGCCATGAGTATCGTTAAACAAGTCATTCTCAATGCCGATGAGGAACTGCGCTATCCCACCCCTGGTGAGCTGCGGATGATTCGCACCTTCTGCAAAACTGGATCAGAGCGAATCCGGTTGGCGAAATCCTTAGAACAACAGGCTCAAATGATTGTAGAGCGCGGTACTCGAAAGTTCTGGCAGGTCTGTCCTAGAACCCCTAGTAACAGTGGTAATCGTCGTAAAACTGAAGCGGCTAAGCGGGACATCGGTTGGTATGTCCGCTTAATTAGCTACTGTCTGCTAGCTGGAGATGATCGACCGCTGAGGGAAATTGGTCTGGTGGGAATGAAAGAGTTGTATACCAACGTGGGAATTCCCCTGACCAATATCTTGCAATACATGCGCTGTCTCAAGGCTGAGGCCATCGCTCTTTTAGATGAGGCGGATGCGATCGCAATTATCCCCTACTTTGATGAAATCATTCAGGAGTTGGCCCTGCCGGGCACCCCCTACTTTATGAATGATGGCATCGGTGAAAGCGATTCGGTTGCCTAAGCTTTTAAGCCGACAAGATAAGAAGGCAAGACAAGTAAACAAGACAAGGAGACAATCATGACAACTTCAGTGGGAGCGCTTAGGCCAGCTAAAAACTGGGTAGGCAAGATCGACGATTGGTTAAAACGAGATCGGTTTGTATTTATTGGCTGGTCAGGGCTGCTATTGTTCCCCTGCGCCTATTTAGCCATCGGAGCCTGGTTTACCGGCACCTCTTTTGTGTCGTCCTGGTTTACCCACGGTCTTGTATCGTCCTATTTAGAAGGCTGTAATTTTCTTACGGTGGCTGTATCCACACCCGCTGAGAGTATGGGGCATTCTCTATTATTCTTATGGGGTCCCGAGGCCAATGGAGACTTTACCCGCTGGTGCCAAATTGGCGGTCTTTGGAACTTTACAGCTTTCCACGGTGTGCTAGGCCTAATGGGCTTTATGCTACGGCAGATTGAAATTGCTCGTCTGGTGGGGATTCGTCCCTATAATGCCGTTGCGTTTTCGGCTCCCATCGCGGTCTTTGTGGCAACATTTTTAATCTATCCCCTAGGACAATCCAGCTGGTTTTTTGGACCCAGCTTTGGGGTGGCTGCCATCTTTCGATTTTTGCTATTTTTCCAAGGATTTCACAACTTTACCCTGAACCCCTTTCACATGATGGGAGTTACTGGCGTCCTGGGGGCTGCCTTGCTGTGTGCTATCCATGGAGCGACCGTGCAAAATACGTTGTTCAAAGACTCTGACGGTAAAAACACCTTTAGTGGTTTCTCCACAACCCAAGCAGAAGAAACCTACTCCATGGTGACGGCAAATCGCTTTTGGTCTCAAATTTTTGGCATTGCTTTCTCTAACAAACGCTGGCTGCACTTCTTTATGTTGTTTGTGCCGGTCACAGGTCTGTGGATGAGTGCCATTGGCATGGTGGGGCTAGCTTTCAATCTGCGGGCCTACGACTTTGTTAGCCAAGAGATTCGAGCAGCGGAAGATCCAGAGTACGAAACGTTTTACACCAAGAATGTTTTGCTCAATGAAGGTGTGCGGGCCTGGGTGTCAGAGCTAGATCAGCCTGCGAAAAAGTTTGTTTTCCCAGAAGA
>NZ_JADEXP010000119.1 GCF_015207065.1 Leptolyngbya cf. ectocarpi LEGE 11479
GTGACTGTTGCAAACGCTCAAAAACCACCTATTAATTGGCCTACAACGATCTTTATGATCGCTGTACATATCATTACTTTACTGGCATTTTTACCTGCGAACTTTAGCTGGAGCGCTGTCGGCGTAGCGCTTTTTTTACATTGGGTTACCGGCTGTTTGGGGATTACGTTGGGATGGCATCGCCTGGTGGCCCATCGCAGCTTTAAGACCCCTAAGTGGCTAGAATACTTTTTCGTATTTTGTGGCAGTTTGGCTTGCCAGCATGGTCCCATTGAGTGGATTGGGCTGCATCGTCATCACCATGCCCATTCAGACCAGCCCGTCGATCACCACAGTTCCACAAAGGGGTTTTGGTGGAGCCACATGGGATGGATTTTTCATGAAGTCCCCGCTGATAGCGATGTGCCTCGTCTGACAAAGGACATTGCTAACGATCCGTTCTATCTCTTTTGCGAAAACTACTTTCTGCTGATGCAGATTATCTTGGGCGTAGTGCTGTACGCCATCGGTGGCTGGTCCTTTGTGCTTTGGGGCATTTTTGTCCGGTTAGTTGCGGTCTATCACTGCACCTGGTTTGTCAATAGCGCTACCCATAAGTTTGGCTACCAAACCTATGACGCGGGTGATTATTCCACCAACTGCTGGTGGGTGGCTGTTGTTACCTATGGCGAAGGTTGGCACAACAACCACCATGCGTTTCAGTTTTCAGCCCGTCACGGACTGAAGTGGTGGGAAATTGATATGACCTGGATGACGATTAAGCTGCTATCCAAGCTGGGGCTGGCGAGTAAGGTAAAACTGCCCAAGCCAGAGGATATACAGGCGGCTTTATCGGCCTAGGGCAGCAGCAGCCTAGCGTCGCGACGTGATAATTACACCGCTGGCGATGCCTGCTGCTAACACCGCTAATACTCGGAAGGGCACGGACAGGAGAAGCCAGACCCCGGCGATCGCAAGCACCATAGCGATGACGATTAATAAACCCAGCCAGCTGGAGATCGGTAGCTGGCTATATTGCTTCCACTGGTGCCCTGTCCATCGCCACAGGCGTCGATAGGGATGAGCGCCGGATAGCTGCTCCAAACCAAACCCACCGTCGCGAATCACATAGATTTGCTGACAGCGATCGCAACCGAAGGCCTCAGTCAGCGTAATCTCCTGAATTTGCCCTCGATGACGACAGGATGGGCAAGGGTAAACCTCGCTCAAATCTATCTTCTGAACTAGCTTTTGGGAACGTAGGGCTCGATCCTTAAGAAACTTACAATGGCGCAGCACTAGCTTTGAAGAGAAGGGAGATTATCCCCAACGTAGCCACTCCCTTAGGGGATGTGAGTCATTGTTAAGATCGACTTTAGAGTTGATACAGAATGTAATGTTGTTTAACTTCAATACTATCTATTGAAAAAAAAATCTTACAGCTAGCTCCATAAAGTTAGCGTTTTGAAAAAACTCCCACTAATATATATGCGTGGGCTATGGTTCTCTGCGATGAATATTCGCAGTATTTCTGCAGATTTCATCTGTTTGAGTACACATATCCCAACATGACATTCAACCTTGGTATATTTACCGGCGGTCTGTTTGTCGTATCTCCTTATAACTCCTGTGATTTGGGTGGCGTTTGTCCACCCTTTTTTTTGCCTATGACTTCGCTACTATGATTTCGCTAGGGGCATTGCCGATCCCCCCACCCCCGCGAGGTGCTAGATTAGGAGTTTGAGCCTATTGGTGCTATCCAGGGCTTGTGAAAGCTATCGTCGTTATTTCTTTGAAACCAACCATAGAAGCAGTGTATCGTCTAGGCTCCGTCTGTGAGACAGCCGCCACAATTTAGCAGCCGATGGCAACCCCGTTTGATATCACTCTGCAAATCGTATTAGCAGTTCTAGCTGGTATTACAGCCCAGGTGGTCGCTGAGTATTTGCGGTTACCTAGCATTATTTTTCTGCTGAGTTTAGGCGTGGGCTTGGGGCCAGACCTGCTCGGGGTCATCGAGCCCAAGCTACTGGGCACAGGCTTAGAGGTGATTGTGTCCCTCTGTGTCGCCCTAATCTTATTTGAAGGTGGTCTCAATTTAGAACTCAAAGAGCTGGGGCAGGTTTCTGGCAGTTTGCGTAACCTGATCACCATTGGGACATTTATTACCTTATTGGGCGGCGGTATGGCGGCCCACTGGTTTGGCGAGTTTCCCTGGCCTCTAGCCTTTCTCTATGGCTCCCTAGTGGTGGTTACAGGGCCTACCGTCATTACCCCTTTACTGCGCCAGGTGCAAGTGGAGCGAAAAGTCGCCACCATTTTAGAAGGGGAAGGGGTGCTGATTGACCCCGTGGGGGCAATTTTGGCCGTGGTGGTGCTGGATATTTTGCTCAACGGCGATACCGATGTGGGGTTTATTGTGGGCGGGCTGGCCCAACGCTTGAGCATTGGGGCTGTGATTGGCGGCGTGGGCGGTGCTCTCCTGGGGCAATTCCTAAAACGGGCAGATTTTTTATCGGAGGAGCTGCGTAATCTGGTTGTTTTAGCCAGCGTGTGGGGCTTGTTTGGTCTAGCTCAGGAGATTCGCAGTGAATCGGGCCTGATGGCAGCGGTGACAGCGGGCTTGGTATTGCGGGCACTGTCAGTGCCGGATGAACGCTTACTGCGACGGTTTAAGGGGCAGCTGACGGTCTTTTCAGTATCTGTCCTGTTTATTTTGCTGGCGGCGGACCTGTCCATTGACAGTGTATTTGCCCTGGGGATGGGGTCAGTGTTTACTGTACTGGCCCTGATGCTAGTGGTTCGTCCCCTCAATATCTATGCCTGCACCATCAATAGCGATCTCAACTGGCGACAAAAATTATTTCTGAGCTGGATTGCTCCTCGGGGGATTGTGTCTGCCTCCGTGGCCTCTCTATTTGCCATTCTTCTGACCGAGCGTGGTATCAACGGTGGGGATTCTATTAAAGCGCTGGTGTTTTTGACCATTATCATGACGGTGTTTATCCAGGGGCTAACGGCGCGTAGCGTTGCCAAGTTTTTGGGAATCACTCAGGCGGATGCGACTGGCGTGGTGATTGTGGGCTGTAATCCGGTGGGGCGGCTGGTGGGGCGGCTGTTTGCCCAGCAGGGAGAGTCGGTGGTGATGTTTGACACCGATGAAGAAGCCTGCGAGCTGGCTAGAAAGGACGGGCTGCGGGTTTACTTGAGCAGTGCCCTAGATGCGGAACTTTTGGATGAAGCGGGTTTGAGTTCGATTGGTACCTTTTTGGCGTTGACCACGAATGGCGAAGTCAACTCAGTGGTTGCGGAACGGGCTGCTGAAGAGTTTCAGCCCCCCCGTGTACTGGCCATCTTGCCCCGTAGCGATAAAGAAACAAAGCCCAACGGCAAAGGGGGTAAGGTTACTCCCACGCCGCTGGCCATTAAAACCTGGAATACCTACCTCAAAGATGATGCCGCTGAATTGAGTACGACTCAGCTACAGCCTGAGGACTTTGAAAAGCAGCGCGATCAGCTCAATAAGCTAATCTCTGCTGGGGATGTGTTACCCATCACCCTGCAGCGTAATGGAAAATTAGATGTGATCTTGGGACCCAGCACCTGGCAGCCTGGTGATACGGTCGTTTATTTAATTCACGACCCCACTCCTCAGCTTCTCAAGCGTCTGTCTGGGGGCAAACGCACTGGACGTTTGGTTACGGAGACCCTGCCGTCTGCTCTGCCCAAGCCCGATGATTCTGAGGAGATGACTGTCTCCTCAGATACTGCTTCCCCAGATACCGCTCCCCCAGAAGCTCCTCCTCCAGAAAAGGAACAATCCGGTGGATTGCAAACGTCATGATGAGCGCCATAGCGGGGAATTATGAACGGGTTTACAGCTATCCCAACTGACGGGAAGCACTGGTGCGATCTCAAAATCGCACTACTTAGGTGCTCCAACTATTCACCAAATTGTCTATGCTGATCTCAACAGCCTGAGATTCCCTGTTTATTTTTTCTGATTCACCAAGTTTGCCCCTGCACTTGGAAGTAGTGCTCTCAATGTGCCATGCCCAACCTTCCTAAGCTATCTACCCAGCGTTCAGCCACAGCCTCACAGGCAGTGCAGCAGCTAAAAAGCATTCTGACTACGCCCTATGCGATCGCAGCCTTTGTTTCCATCGGCTTTCACGTTGTGGTACTGGCTGCCGTTGCCCGGTCTTCCTCAGCCGCGTTTGCAGCCTTTGGTGAGGAAGGTGGGTCTGAACCACGTACAGTGCCCCTCGTCACACTATCGCCAGCTGAACAGGGACGACTGCCTAATTTTAATCAGCCCCAGCTGTCCTCAATTCCTGATATCACTGCCAGTACCCCCCTCAGAAATCTGCCGAACTCCACCCTCTTTAATCCGTCGACCAGTCGGCTAAAGACGCCGTCGAGCAGTTCGTCTAGTCGGTTAAACCGCAACCGCCCCTTTAATAATCCCTATATTCCTAGACCCAATTTAGCGATTAGAAATACACCGTCACGCTCATCGCAAAGCAGCGAGCGGCGCAGCACCCCTGTTACCAATATCCCCGTCCCACCGTCAGTGAATGAGCGCGGTCTTAGTGAAGAAGAAATTAAAAAAAGACAGCTAGAAATTGAGGAGCAGCAGGAAGCCGCTGCCGCTGAACAAGAAGCAGCCAATAACCCAGAGCCAGCCCCAGGTCTTCCCGACCTGCCTGAGCAATCGGATGAACCCATCGCTGAAGATACTGAAGATGTTGGAGATAACGTTGTAGCTGCCAATCCTGAAGCACAAATCCAGCTGTCTCGGCTAGAAGAACTGCAGGCTAGCTCTGGGGTGAACTATGACGAGACCAAAACAAATCCAGAGACAATAGAGGAAAACTATGCCCTCTGGGAAACTGAAACTCCCCTAGACGAAGAGGTCACCATTCAAACAACGGCGGAAACTGAACCTGTGGCTGTGGGCGAGGGGTTGAATCTCCTTTGCAACCAAGCTGAGCCGCAGAATGGTGAGATTGGAGTTTTAGTGGCCCCTGACGGCACCCCCATTAACGCCGATATTCTGCTTAGCACCGGTTATGCAGACCTAAATGAGGCGGCTCTCGATGAGGGATTTAATGGCAGACAGTATGCTGAAACCGAGACAGCCACGCGCTACCGCATCGGAGTCGCTGTAAACTACGATCATGAAGCAACCTGTGCAAACGCTGCAGAGATTCTAGAAAGTGCGCGTGCCAATCAGCAGGAGGCTGCTGCCGAATAAGGCTACTCGTCTACACTCGACGAGTCAGGTTTAGACCATGGCTATCGGTACCACAGGTACTCAGTAACTGATGGGTATGGGCCAGCTCCTGGACACGTTCTGTTTTTTTAGGCGTTGGCCGCCACTCTGCAGGATGGTCGTAGGCATAGTAGGTTTCTACTCCGTCAATGCCTAGCGCCGCTGCTGCGGGAATCAGGTCTTCTGGAGAACGACGATATCGGGCTGGATGTGCTAAAACAGCCATGCCTCCAGCAGCTTGAATCGCCTGGATCACAGGCTTGGCCTGACGGTTTTCGCCACTCGGGGCTCCCCCCTGTAAATAATGGCTAAGTGCTACATGCTCTGGGTTAAACGCATAGCCCAAAATATGCACATCTACGTTTAGCAAACTAGCGGTAATTTCTACGCCGCACCAAAGCCTGGGCAGCTTAACTTTTTGACTCGTAGACCAGTTAGACGGATGGGTCCAGCGCCAGTTTTCTAGCCATTGACACGCCTGCTGGTAGCCTCGAATCGTATGGTGATCGGTAATTGCAAATCCCTTTAGCTGTAGCTCAATAGCCTGCTCCATCAACGCACCAGGGCTGAGCTTCCCATCAGAACAATGGGTGTGCATATGAAAGTTGTAGTGACGAGGGCAACTTTGATCAGTGATTTGCTGAAAAACACCTTTTAAGTCTTCAGCAGCCTGACTAGTGGAATAAAGTGCACTGGGGCGGGCAGAGGACTCAGCCATAGATAGGGCAAAAAACTATTGCATGATACTAATATACCCAAGACTCTTAAACCGCTGGGAGCTAAAAGCCTTTAGCTCCCAAACCTATCTTCAAAAAAGTCTTGAGTTACTAGTCTAGTACCCTTATTTTTTAGTTGTTTGAGAATTATTCACCGTTTTCCCTTACAGCGGGACAGCTAGAAAGGAATGTCACCTAAGATCGGGAAAACGAAACTACTGATTCTTTAAATGAGGTGGGACTGAGTTTGGTTAAGCTGCGTAATTAAATAGAGTATCTAGATAGACTCGAGACGTTCGGCGATCGCTGTCACCATTTTGCATAAGGAATAACGACAGTGCTGCCGCAAAGACTCGGTCTTGGTCCCATGCTGGATGATTTTCCAAATATCCTCTGAGAGATTCATGGAGTTCTTCAGGAATCTCGGCCAGGATACTAACAGTAATTTTCATGGATAGGAAAACCTCAATAGTTGCAACACGTCCGTCCTGGAAACTTACAGAATGGAACCGTAGTGGTCAGATAATTCTGCTAACGAGGTAGGGCATTGTCAATGCCAATATGATTTTCTCAGTGGCGCTCAGCAATTTCCGCACAACCAACTTAAAGGGTTAAGCCCCGATTTTTGTTACATTAGTTCACCTAAGAATGTCCCTTTCTCAGGTTTCTCCCTTCGTCAACGCTATCCCCAGAATCGAAGATAGCGTCTATCTTTCGTTCTATCCCTGTGGAAAACCTGTGGAAAACCCCCTTTAGCCTGTGGAAAACCTGTGGATTCTGTGGGGAAAAGTCTGACCAAAAATAAAATTCAATTTCACTGCCAAAAGGTATCTGTAGCTACAAGATTAATGTATAAAAAGGCACTGTTATTCTGCGTGAAATGTCGCAAAAAAGTTCATGCGTACTGTTTTGTGTTGATGGCAAGCGTTCTAAACTACAGTTCTAGCTGGGCCAATCCGATGTAGGTGATGCCAGTGGGGGAGATATCAAATCGACAGGGCAGGACTTCGACGCCGGCTGCGATCGCAGCCCGCAGTAGCTGACCGTACTTAGGGTCGGCACTATCCCCCGGTGCAAATCGGTCACAGTCACCCCGGTTAATGAAGTACAGCATGACCGAACGGGCCTGGGGAACAAGGGCGGTAAGTTCACGCAGGTGTTTTTGGCCTCGGGTAGTCACCGTGTCTGGAAATAGGCACAGACGTTCTTTGGCCCAGGTGGAATTTTTGACTTCTATATAGATGGGGCGATCGTCAGTGGTGAGGAGAAAGTCAATACGGCTCTTTTCGCCGTAGGGCACTTCTCGTTTGATGGTGTTGTAGGTGCCTAGAGACTCAAAAAGATGCTGGTCAAGGGCCGCTTGAATGACGCGATTAGGCAGGGCCGTATTCACCCCAGCCCAGGTGGGTTCATTGTCATGGACTTCGGCCAGTTCCCAGGTATAGGCTAGTTTTCGCTTGGGGTTATCGCTTTGGGAAACCATCACTCGCCCGCCAACGTGGCACACGCCTGTCATCGGCCCTGTGTTGGGGCAGTGGGCGGTGATTACGTCACCGGAGGCCAGCTCAATATCGGCCATAAACCGTTTGTAGCGTTTGAGTAGGGTGCCTTCTAGCAGCGGAGGAAAGGTGTGAACCTGGGTGGGGGCCATGAAAAGTGTGTCCTGAAGATGTGTTCTGAAGATCTGTCCTATTACGTTCTATTGAACTGTGATGCAAAACTTGCTACTCTCTAATTCCTGTGAAATTTCGGACTACTAACCGCAGTAAAGGTAGTTGTTCTGGGTTTAGTATTTTTGATTATCTGTTAATTTCGGCAGTGTTCTTGCTGGTTAGCTCCGCGACAGCTGTGTTGTGATTGGGCACGGCATAGCGTAGTTAAGAGTCAGTGTGAGTAGCCAGTGACAAAACGATCCTTAGCCGGTATTGCCGGAATTGTTGCGATCGCAACCCTGATCAGCAAAGTATTTGGTCTAGTCCGCACCCAGGCAATTGCGGCTACCTTTGCCGTGGGACCTGTAGCTGACGCCTACGGTTTGGCCTACGCTATTCCTGGTTTTTTGCTAGTGCTCCTAGGGGGTATCAATGGCCCCTTTCATAGTGCCATCGTGCGCGGTGTCGCCAATCGAAAAAAAAGCGAGATTGCCCCCTTGGTGGAAACCATTACCACCCTTGTCGGCGTCGGGTTGCTACTGGTCACATTAGCCATTGTCATCTTTGCCCCAGCCATTATTGGCATCCTGGGTAATCGCCTGAGTGAAAATGCAGAAGCCGGGGCCATCACCCGTGACATCGCCATTTTGCAGCTTCGCATTATGGCCCCCATGGCCATGTTTGCCGGACTGATCGGCATTGGCTTTGGCACCTTGAATGCGGCCGACCACTATTGGTTACCCTCCATTAGCCCCTTATTTTCCAGCAGTGCCGTCATCGTGTCCTTGGGAGTGGTGTTCTTTACCTTGGGGGACAACATTGCCGAGCCTCGCTATGCCCTGGTGGGTGGGGCTGCCCTTGCTGTGGGCACTCTAGCCGGGGCCGTTCTGCAGTGGCTGGTGCAGGTCCCGGTCCTATGGAAACAAGGCTTGGGACGTCTGCGACTGCGGTTTGATACCCAAGACCCGGCAGTCAAGGATGTCCTGAACGTGCTGGGTCCGGCCACCTTTTCCTCCGGCATGATGCAAATCAATGTGCAGGTAGACCTGTTTTTTGCCGCTGCCATCCCTGGTACCATCGCCGCTCTGGATTATGCCAACCTGCTGGTCCAAACCCCCCTCGGCATTATTTCCAATGTAATTTTGGTGCCATTTCTGCCTATTTTTGCCCGGCTGGCGGACCCGATTCACTGGGACGAACTCAAGCAGCGCATTCGCCAGGGGCTATTGCTCACAGCATTGACTATGCTGCCCCTGAGCGCCGTGTTTGTCACCCTGGCGCTGCCCATGGTGAGGGTGGTTTATGAACGGGGCGCGTTTGATAAAAACGCATCCCAGCTGGTCACATCGGTCCTGATCGCCTATGGCGTCGGCATGTTTGTGTACCTGGGGCGGGATGTTTTGGTGCGCGTGTTTTATGCCCTGGGTGATGGCGATACCCCGTTTCGCATCAGCTTGTTTAATATCGGGCTGAATGCCCTGCTGGATTTTCTGTTAATTAGCAGATACGGTGCCCCTGGTCTGGTCTTAGCTACGGTTGGCGTCAACCTGGTGTCCATGGTGGCTTTGCTGATTCTGCTATCGCGTAAAATTAACGGCCTCCCCTGGCTTGAGTGGGCTCGCCCTCTGGTATTGCTGATTCTCAGCAGTATCCTATCGGGTGTTGCCGCTTGGGGCAGTCGGCTGGGTCTGGAAGCCTGGCTGGGGGCAGGTGGGTTTTTGACCAATTTGATTGTTTTATGCGGAGCCGGAGCCGTCAGTTTTGGTGTGTTTGCGGCGGCTACGTTGGCTTCAGGCATCCCTGAGGCAAAAATGTTAATTGATCAGCTGAAGGCAAAATTGCTAAGACGATGAATCAGGGAATAGCGGCATAGCATTGAATTAAGGCTGGTGGGCGGTGCCCACCCTACAAAATATCTGGGCTATAGGGAGTCTGGGTCAATTCCTAGCTCCCTTAATTTGTCGGATAAAAGAGCTGCCCGCTGTTGAGCTTCGTCCCGTTGCTGCTGGGCCTCGTCACGCTGCTGCTGAGCCTCGTCGCGCTGCTGCTGGGCTTCGTCTCGTGCCTGGGCTAACTCCACTGGTGTGAGAAATGGGTCACCGGTTGGGCTATAGATAATCAGGGTTTCCTCTGTCAGCTGAAACCGAATGCCAAGGCGGGGACTAACCCAATTTTGAATGTCGCTGATTTCCGCATTAATTTCGATCACGCCACGTTTAGGACCGGCTAACTGCCAATGCCAGCCCATCAGTTCGTTTTGATCTGGGTCGTAGAGGTAATACTCTTCTACACCGTAGCGCTGATAGAACAGGGCTTTACGCGTCATTTCCCCTGGACGATTGCCCGGGGATAGAATTTCAAACACCACCTGGGGTGCAATGTCTGCTTCTAACCATTGACGGTAGGAACCTCGGTCTCCCTTGGGCCGCCCAAACGCCACCATTATTACATCTGGTGCCTGGCGCACCTTGTTATTGCCCTCTACCGGATACCACAGCAGATCGTCAGCGACAAAGACATTCGGCTCATCCGCAAACAGAACGTCTAGATTTTCCTTGATGGTGACAATCCAGCGAAACTGCTTGGTATTATCGGCCATGGGATTGTCATCGCTATCGGGATAAACAATATCAGCCGTATCAGCCGGATCAGCCGTGGTCTGGGGCTGCGCGCTCATGGGTATCTAAGCCTGGAGGTCGTTAGTTTTAATCATAGCTTCTCACTCACGCAGCGATGGGAGGGCTAGCAATTGGGACAGCTGCGCAGTTTTTCAGCGGTGGCGGGATCTTTAAGCACTAGGGTGCGCCCCTTGACGGTATAGGCGTCACCGATATAGCCGGTCCGATCAAACAGGATTTGGTGAATGTGCTGGTCTAGCTTTACCGGATCCTCGATGCGATCGCGATAGTATTCCTTGATATCGTACTCAATCCCCATCAGACCCATCAGATCGTGCAGCTCGGTTTCATCACCGCCTAACGCAGCGGAACGCGCCGCTGGATTTTGCCATACCTTCATGATGACTGAGTAGGGTACGCCACCGAGGGTGATCGCCCCGCTGGTGAAAAGTACGACCCATGTACCGACCGCCAAGATCGAGCCAAATAACGTTACAATCGCCGCATTTCCTAGGGTCTTTTTTGACTTTTGGCGAGCCTGGACAGATCGTAGTGAATACATAGTGACTCTAAGTGACTTTATAAGGATTAACGGCAGCCGACTTACTTCCAACCTAGCGAGTCGTTCGAAAAAGCACTAAGTAGCTATCTGCCAGTTTATACAAGCTTTATAAATATAGCCCTTTCGACCGAGATACCTATGGATTTGTGCGTAGCATAAACTTCGCAAGACTTCCTATCCTTACGCATGAAGACGGTCTGCATATTACAAGTTCATTCCACTCATTGCATATTCTCAAACAGATCAGGCTAAATGCAATCAGACACCATCTAGATGAACGCCATGATGCATTCCCAGCTAGTTTCTATTTCAACTTTAGATACTGACGATCGTGAGGCTATGTATAGCTTACTAACGCATCACTTTAGTGGTGTAACCCGCAGTACATTTGCTAATGATCTAGCCGGTAAAAACTGGGTCATCTTGATCAAAAACAAGATGGGACAGCTTAAGGGATTTTCCACCTTGCGACTTTACGATGCCATCGTCAAGGGTGAATGTTTGAGTGTCGTTTACTCTGGTGACACCATTGTTGATCCGACGGCTTGGAGCAGTGCTACGTTACCGCGCGCCTGGATTCAAGCTATCAATCAGCTGCGCTGTCCCAACAAGCGTCTATTTTGGCTACTTATTTCCTCCGGGTTTCGCACCTATCGCTTACTGCCCACATTTTGGCAAAGGTTTTATCCTCACTTTGATCGCCCCACCCCGTTAGCCACGCAACAGCTGATGGATACGCTCGCCCAACAACAGTTTGGTCATGGCTATAACCCCAAAACAGGCATTGTTCGTTTTACCCATCCCCAGAGACTGTCCCCCATCCTCGGGACTGTACCGCTAGAGCGACGTACCGAGCCGCACATTCACTTTTTTGAGCAGGCAAATCCAGGCCATGCTCAGGGGGATGAGCTAGTCTGCCTCACAGAAATTTGTGTCGAGAATCTGACAGCAGCGGGACGGCGCATGTGGTTTGGGCGTAACTGTACCTTAGTGGCCTAGGCAGATGAAACTAGAGAAAAATCCTGTTTTTAATCGCGCCGATCGGTTTGTTGAAGGCTGGTACTGGGCGATGCCCTGCCGCGCCTTGGGCGTAGGACAGGCAAAAGCGCTCACCCTCATGGGTCGGGATCTAGTCTTTTACCGAACTCATTCTCGAAAAGTTGTTGCACTGGATGGTTACTGTCCTCACATGGGCGCTGCCTTAGCCCAGGGTAAAGTCAAGGGAGAGCATCTGCGTTGCCCACTCCATCACTGGCAGTTTGACCATGGGGGGCAATGTGTTGAGATTCCTGCTGAGGGTCAGCATTCCGAGAGAATGGCCAATACAAAAATTCATGCCTGGCCCACAGCCGAACACTACGGCATGATTTGGATCTGGACGGGAACAGAACCGACGTATCCGCCCCCCTACGTGCCTGAGCTGGAAGACATAGACTGTGATGTGGCCCTCAGCTATCGCTTTGAGCGCAGCTGTCACCCGAATGTGTTGATGATTAATGCTATTGATGCCCATCACTTTAATTCGGTCCACAATCTTCCTCTAGAAATCAGGTTTAAGGCTCAGGCGCTCAATCGTAATGCCCTTTGTCTCGACAACATGACTCGCGGTGGTGCAGCCTCTCGGTTTGTAAAACTGATCCGTCCGCTGTATCGCAATGAAGTTACCTACAAGATGTGCTATTGGTATGGCAGCACGGGCACTGTCACCCTGGGACCAGATTTTTTTCACTTTCATATTATGTTTGCTCTGCGCCCTATGGCCGGGGGACGTACCGAAGGCTGGACTATGTTGATCACTCCCAAACGCCTGGCACCGATTAATTTTGCTGTTTTATGGATTACTCGACAGGTGGCCGCCTACTTTGCCACTGGCGATATTCAAGTTTTTGAAGGAATTAAGTTTGATTTTAAAACTCCCCTGCGGGCAGATCGATCGATTCTAAAATTTGTTCACCATGTAAATAATCAAAAGTCCTTAAGCTGGGGCAGCTGGAGTAGCGCGGCATGATAACAGATAAACTCTCTCAGGTATCTGGCTTTGATCTGCCAGTTCTCACCTCAAACAACAAAGTCACTCGTGTGTTGACAGCGGCTCTACGGGAGCGAGATATTTTGCATGCAGCGCGCGCTGATAGCAATCCCATCTACTGGCAAGCGGACTATTTTGATTTAGATCGAGTTTCTATTTTTCAAGACGCCAGTGAGCCAGAACAGCGACAGATTTTACAGCAGCTGAATCAGGATTTATTACAAGAGTCTTTAGCCATTGAACAGGCGGGTGTCGGCTACATGGCTAAAATGGTACTGATGGCTGAAAGTAGCCAGGAAAGACTACTATACAGTCTGTTTACGGCGGATGAGACTAGCCATCTGGTGCAGCTACAGCCCTATGGTGCTGCCTATGGGCCATCAATTGATGCGCCACCTAAAGTCCTCGATCCTTTTTTACAGCTACTCGCTGACATTGTAGAAAGCACAGACAAAGCTCTGCTGCTCTTTGTTCTACAGGTGGTGTTAGAGGGATGGGGATTGACCCACTATCGCAGATTGGCTGGGGGGTGTAAAGATAATTCACTCAGAGAGCTGTTTCGTAGTTTTCTTCAGGTGGAATCGAGACATCACGGGGCTGGAGTTACCTTGTTTCGGCAATCCTATAACCAGTCTCACCTATCATCCAGCAGCCAAAGTGCAATTGTGGACTGTCTAGCCTCGTTTTTACAGATGGTGCGGGTGGGGCCTCAGCGGGTGGTCAGTGCGATCGCAACCGCCAAAGGCCATCTCTCCCGACCCCAGCGCCTCCAAATTCTACAGCAGCTAGACACCGTCACCCACAGCCATCAGCGGCTGCAGCTGCTCAGGTCGCTGATGGCCAGTACAGAGAGTTCTATTGTGAGTGAATTAGAGCACAAAGGTTTGTTTATCCCCTTGAGTCCGGAGGAGGCTGCCAGCTATGGTTAAAGACATTTGCAAAGATCAGACACTCACGGAGCAGAATAAAGAACCTACGTTAGAGTCTCAGCCGTTAGATAGCGCTTTACAACGCCGATTGGAGATTAACTATCGACGCAATCAGCGACAAGATCATACCCAGCTATTAGATCAAGCGGGACAGGACTTTTGCTACGCTGACTGCAGCGATAGCTATTGGAATCCCGAACCATTTTCGCTATTGTACGGCACCCCTTTATGGGATCAAGCTAGTGACTATCAGCGTGTTGTTCTCAATCAGCTTTACTGGGTGGCCTACTACTCTCAGATCATCTCCGCTGAGATTGCTACGATCTTTTTTAATCAAACCAGTGCAGTCGCGCTCTATGCCCACGAAGGGTTTCGCACCATCTGCGATATGCTCGACCTGGAGTCCTCCCAGGAGCGAGCCCACATTAGCGCGTTTCGAGCGGTGGCAGAACAAACAGAGCAGATACTGTTAGGAAAGCGGCTGTTTAGCTATCCCATGCGGGGACCGTTTACAGAAACGATGATTTTTGCAGACACCCATCAGTTCAAGCGCTGGTGGAAACAGATCCAGCTGCAGGCATTTGGGTTTATTTCTTCAAACAACAGCTTTCTTGCCTGTCAGTATTTTACCGTGCGAGGGCTGCGTACCCTCAATGGCAAACTGATCCAGCATCAGCTCAGCCGCTATTATCAGAACGATACGGATCAAGGCCATGTGCCGATACCCGCCAAAATCTCATTCTATCACTTTATGGATGAGAGTTTTCATTTTAATAGCTCAACGCTGCTATCCCATGAGGTGATTCGATGCTTGCCAACCCCAACCAAATTTGAGGCGTTTGTAGCAAATTTAGGCATTCGCGGCTGCCAGCAGGATCATCGTCAGTTTTCGGTGGCGGTCAATGGTATTTTTTGGCACGATCCGGCGCTGTATTTAAAGGTTTATGAGCTGTTGCGATCGCACATCTTTGCCATGGATGACGCTGAGGCCCAGACCATGATGCGGGCTTGCTTTACCCAAGAGTCCGACGGTTTGCACCACAGCTACCGTACCCATCAAGAAGCCATGGCATCATACCGGGCCTACTTAGAACCCTTGGACTATGTGTGGCCCAGTAATCGGGCCATGAAAATTATGGAACAGGCATCGATTGAACAGTATTTGCACACCCAGCGTAGAGCATTGCCCCGCTTTTTTCAGGAGTTGAAACAACAGCCATGACCACACTGTTTAACAACTGGGATATGGTTGCCAAGGGCTGGTATTTAGTAGCCGCTTCCCATGAGATTTCTAAAGAGACTGTTAAATCCTTTGATATTTGCGGTCAGCGGATTGCTGTTTTTCGCGGCACCGACGACCAAATTCGGGCCTTAGATGCCTACTGTCCCCACATGGGCACCGACCTGGGTATTGGCAGCGTCGATGGCAACCGGGTACGCTGTTTTTTTCACCACTGGGCCTTTGATGGAGTCGGGCAGTGTCAGGATATTCCCTGCCAGGACACGATTCCACCGGGGGCGCAGATTCAGTCCTATGCTACCGAAGAGAAGTATGGTTTTATCTGGATTTATCCCGAGCAGGTGGCTCCCACAGCGGTAGCAGAGTTTGATGAGCTGAAGAGTCAGGACTTAGCGGTGGCTGCCGATCGGCCTCTTACCCGCCAGTGCCATCATCACATTTGTATGATCAACGGCATTGATGTGCAGCATTTGCAAACGGTGCACCATCTACCGGTAGATCTGAAACTCTCGCTGCAGCAAACCGGGGAGCAGATTGACTTTAACCTCAGTGGTGAATTTCTCAATACTAACTGGCGCGAGCGTTTGGGGCGCTATATTTTGGGGCCGCGCTATGCTTACTCCATGCGCTATGCCCACGGTTGTTTGGGACTGCTTACTATGATGAAAGGGGTACGATGGATACCGCCGCTACATATGCTCTATGCCTATCGACCGATGGAGTCAGGGGAAACGTTTATTCAGCCGATCTATGTGACGAAGAAGAGAACGGGTTTGCTGGGGTGGGTGGTTACTCAGTTGCTGCTGTGGCTGACGCGGCTGAGCTACTATGCTTTGCGGGGTGAGGATGGAAAAATTTATGACAATATTCGGTTTAGTACTGAGCGGTTGTTGCCGGTGGATGAGCCGATTGTTCGTTATGTGAGATATGTGAATGGGTTGGTGGCGTCGAGGTGGTCGAATTTGTAGAAATCGGGCAATGGTGGGAAGGGTTGCTCAGGGCTTTCCTCCCCGAACCCCTCCTGTTCGTGGGGGCCTCGACTCCCCCACACCCCCCGAAAGTAGGCTGCTATCTATAGCGAATATACTGGTAAGGGCTGGGTTACGGCGGGGTCGATTAGTCAGGTTGTCCCTATCAGGTTAGAAGATTGTTCTGATGATAATCTAAGCAACTTGTTTCAGTGGCAATGCCGGACGCGGCTGATCGGTTGCAGGATAATGCTCCAAATCAGCCTCCATCAAATGATGAGGACGACCCAGAATTTCAATTTCTTCCAAACTATTCCAATGAAGCCGCGTAAAAAATCGCACATTTTGCAACTGAACAGTCGCCAGAAAGCGATCGCAACCCCAAGTATTCGCCGTAGTCACCGCCTTCTGGATCAACCCTTTACCAATCCGCCCCACCCGCCGAAAGTCTGGATGCACCCCCAAACGC
>NZ_JADEXP010000120.1 GCF_015207065.1 Leptolyngbya cf. ectocarpi LEGE 11479
CCGTTGTAGTTACCCAGTAATCCGGCCATCCGATTGGTGCGATCGCGACTCACCATCGGCATGATGTTAATAAAGCGAGCCCCGCTGACCGTAATGATTTTAAGCGCCACCTGGTCACCGCTGGGCCAGATCACGGTGTAGTTGCGATCGCTCTGCCGCTGGATCTCCCCGCCATTGGGCAATGGGAATCCATCATCCATATCAACAGCCACACCATCGACCCACATGAGGCTGCGGCCATCAGGACTATCTTGCACATACATGCCCACCCGGTGGTCACACACCCGCATCGCCACCGCCGTATTGAGCGATAGGCTATTGCGGTTAGGCACCTGGGCCTGGCGAGCCTGGACCTCAAAGTCACGGTTGCGACTATGGGTCAAAATAAACTCGCCCACGGTTTGAAAGCCATAGTGAAACCCATCAAACGTATTGATGTGGGGGTCTCCGTAGCTGCGACCCTGGGCCACATCGGATGGCACAGAGCGACTTTCACAGAAGCTGGTTTGGGCCGCTGCCGGCTGGGTGGTAATCATCAGGCTGCTGAGCAGACCTGCCAAAAACAGCCCTAAACACCGCCGTAACGATTTTGGAGTCAGGATGGTCATGGATATGTTCGTTCGTTGATAGGAGTCTTTCATTTCTACACCCCAGGTCTAGGGAATTCCGTCATTAATTCCTGACCTAGATGCACACATCCAATTGCCCAACGGTTGTTTTGGGGTGGGTTGAGTCATCCCATAATCGGGCTACCGTGGTGATGCACCAGATACCACTGGCCGCCCATACGCTCAAATAGATTGGTTGCCATTGATGTGGCTTCTAACCGGCGACTGCCTGAAATTTGCATCACTTTCTCGACCAAAACCACGTAGGCCAGATCGCCAGAGACATCCACAGACATCACATCGACATCAATTTCGAGATAGCGCGTCGCCTTAAAAATTTGCAACCACGACTGGCGAATCGCCTCCCACCCTTTAAGAGCTTTACGTCCCGGATGAATGCAAAGGCTACCAATACCTTTAGAACAAACTGCTTCCATCGCCTCAATGTCTTTTTTCTCAAAGGCTCGATAAAACGTTTGATTGGCTTCTAGAACAGCAGATTGTTCGTTTGACATGTAAGTTCTACATAATTTTGATAGCTAGAATATCGTCAATCGTTACGCTTTAGCCGCCTGCTGGGCCAGGACAAACGCGCCCATGATACCGGCCTTGCCACCGAGCTTTGGCGGAACGATGTAGCTATCAATGTCGTTCATGATTTTTGGCACCTTGAGATAGGTGCTCATCTGCTGGCGCACCTGCGAGCGGATCAGCCCAAACAGCTGTTTTTGTTCCATCACACCCCCACCCAGGATGATCCGCTCCGGTGAGAACGTCAGCATAAAGTTTACTAGGCCCACTGCCAAATAATGGGCTTCTAGCGTCCAGGCTGGGTGGTCAGCCGGAAGTAATGCCGCTTTTTGTTGCCACCGTTTTTCAATGGCAAATCCCGAAGCCAATCCTTCTAAACAATCTTGATGAAACGGACAAGCTCCCGGAAACGGATCGCTAGATAAATCGTGGGGAATCCGAATATGACCCATTTCAGGATGCAGTAGCCCATGCACCAGCTGACCGTTAACGACCGCGCCACCGCCAACTCCTGTCCCCACAGTCAGGTACAAAAAAGTATCAAATCCCTGGCCATTGCCCCAGTGATACTCTCCTAGGGCCGACGCATTAACATCGGTATCAAACCCGACGGGAGCTGACAGTTCCTGCTTGAGCATGCCAGCAAAGTCAATCTGTTGCCAGCCCGGTTTGGGGGTATCGAGAAACCAGCCAAATGTAGACGAGTCAGCCTGGGTACCAACGGGACCAAACGCCCCCACACCAATCGCGTCTAACGGTCCCCACCGCGATATTTGTTGACGAAAAAAATCGATAACTTGGGCAATGGTCTCTGTCGGAGTTGTTGTTGGAATCCGAATCTCTGCTCGCAGATCGTCAGGACTCGCCCCCACGGCACAGACAAACTTTGTGCCACCCGCCTCGATTGCTCCAAAAAGTGACATTACCGTTTCCGTTTGAACATATGCTCAATATATAGCGATTAGAGTACAAACTCACTACGCCATCTACTGATCTGTCCGTAGTTTTCAAAGGTACTCCATTACGCCTAGCAGAATTGCCAATACCTGCTCCAAATCATCAGGTACTCTATACAGAGTCAGATCCTGACTGATCTGGCGCTGTTGTTTGTCTAACTTACCAAATCGCCAAGCTTCACCAATCGTGACTGCACCATAGATAACAGACTGCTCTTCTATCTCCGCTAGGGCAATTAGCTCAACGGCAAGCTGAGTAAATCCCCGACTCAAATCATCCCGTTTAGCTTCTACAACAGCAACACTTGTCTTCGCCCTGAGCAGATAGTCCAAATTCCCTTTAAGCCAATCATTAACCATCAGCAGATACTCAATTTTGAGCTGGCATCGACACTGATGAAAATCTCTAATAGTATCGGCGAAACCAATACCTCACGACGTGCTACTTCACTTGTTAAACTCACCAGCGGCAGCACATCTTCTATCTGCTGTTGCAGGCTTTGTAACCGTTCAAATGGCTGATTGGACATTGGCAACGACAGTTTGCCAACCGTTAAACCATAGCCAAACTCTGCCAAAATATCGTCAGGCTCATAGGGAAGCTCAAAATATTGACGAAAGGAGTAAGACTTTCCTTCCTGTAGAATCTTACTTCGGCTCATAAAGTCTAACCACAGTTATGTAAATTAATGATACATCTATTACCACTGCGTCTCTTCTTCATCGCATGTCTTCTATAGAAAGCCAATCGGGTCAGCCTCCGCTCAAAGGCATTCGCGGATCGTTTTTAGACTTTATCGACGATCCCTTTTACAAACCTGAGCTAGAGAGCGTTCGCTATATAGCCGATGGACTGATGGTATTGGCTGATGGCCATATCAAGGCTTTTGGTAGCTATGACGGTTTACACCCTGAGTATGGAGATATTCCGATGATGGAATATCCTGATCGGCTGATCGTGCCAGGATTTATCGATACCCATATCCACTACCCCCAGACTGGTATGATTGCCGCCTACGGAGAACAACTCCTAGAATGGCTCAATCAATATACATTTCCCACTGAAAGTAAGTTTAAGGATAAAGCTTACGCCAGCGAAGTTGCTGAGATTTTCTTAGATGAGCTGCTGCGCAATGGCACCACCACGGCCTTAGTCTTTGCCTCTGTATTTCCCCAGTCTGTAGATGCCTTTTTTGAGGTAGCAGAGCGTCGAAATCTCTGCATGATTGCTGGCAAGGTGATGATGGATCGCAATGCACCAGATGCGGTCTGTGACACTGCCGCATCATCATATCAGGAGACCAAATCCCTGATCCAAAAATGGCACAAGCGGGGTCGTCTGCACTATGCGGTCACGCCCCGGTTTGCCATTACCTCCACCGATGAACAGCTGCGGCTAGCAGGCCAGCTATTGCAGGAATTTCCAGATGTCTATTTGCATACCCACCTATCTGAAAATGTGGACGAAGTAGCTTGGGTAAAACAGCTTTTTCCTGACTGCCAGGGATATCTCGACACCTACGATCAGGCCGGTCTGGTAAAAGAGCGCTCAGTCTTTGCCCATGGTGTACAGCTGACGGATGCAGAATTTCAGAGACTCTCAGAAGCTAAGTCAGCCATTTCTTTTTGTCCCACATCAAACCTGTTTCTCGGCAGTGGCCTATTCAAGCTTGAACAGGCCAAGTCTACAGACTATCCGGTAAAGGTAGGACTGGGAACAGATGTGGGGGCAGGGACCAGTTTCTCCATCTTGCAAACCGCGAATGAGGCATACAAAGTTGCGCAATTACGCCATCAGAAATTATCTCCTTTCAAGGCTCTATTTTTAGCCACACTGGGTGGTGCAAGGGCATTATGTCTAGAGGATAGCATTGGCAACTTTGACCCTGGCAAAGCTGCAGACTTTATTGTGCTCAATCCACGAGCCACACCTCTGATGGCCTTTCGCAACAACTCTGATACCCCAGGTGATCTAAAAGAGCTAGCAGATCGCGTTTTTTCTCTGGTGATGATGGGCGATGATCGGACTGTCCAGGAAACCTACATTTTGGGAGAGCTGGCCCACAAACAGACACAATCTATCACATAGGAGGGTACCCGAGCTTCAATTGCCTAGCTCATTTCCTAAACCAGCAACGGCTATGATTTGGTTATCGGAAAACCATTTATTTCATGAGTACTGCAACCCAATCCTATCTACCTTCTGAGCCGGTTACGCTGGTAATTTCTGAAATTATTGCCCCAAACCGATTGAAGGACTACGAAGCTTGGGCCAGAGGGATCAGCCTGGCTGCTCAGCAATTTGAAGGGTTTTTAGGAGCTGAGATATTACGCCCTAGGGACAATGCCTATGCTGAATATGTGGTCATTGTCAGATTTGTTTCTTATCATCATTTACGCTGCTGGACGACATCATCTATCTATCAACAATGGATTGATAAATCTAAAGGATTAGTGGCGAGACGAACACTACGGCACATGACTAGCGGTATGGAAATATGGTTTTCTAAACCAACGGGAAACTTAGACGATACTCAGCCTGCCTACTATAAACAAGTGATTTTAGGGGTGCTGGCAGTATATCCTCTCATCTTGCTTGCGAATGTTCTGCTAAGCGACCTGTTATCTCCCCTGCCATCTTTTTTAGGCTTGCTCATATCTGTTACGTTTGTTTCTGCCCTGCTCACCTATCCAGTCATGCCTATGCTGACTAGGATTTTAAGTTTCTGGCTTTATCCAACAGCGTCAAATTAGATCGAGCACTCAATCTTGCCCAGTTTTGCTTAATTTACGGTTTCAATTTTGACCTCCTCCGAGATATCGACTAGTTTTAGCTTTTCAGTCTCATCATCTGTCTCAGAAGCTTTGGAAGATATGGCAATATAAATACCAACCAGAACAATGCCAAAAGAACACCAGTTGAACAGCGTTAATCGTTCATCTAACATCAGCAAGGCTAAAACGGCTGCAATCACCGGGATTAACAACATTGAAATGGAAACAAATCCGGCTGAAAATACTTTCAGACTGTAGGTGAGCAGCCCCTGTCCTAGGGCCTGGGAAAAGATAGCCAGCGAGATCACAGCGGTCCATCCCATAGCCGTACTTGGGAAAAAAGTCTCTTGCATAGCGAACAACAGTGTCATTACCAACAAGCTACCGATAAAGCTGGTCCACAGCATGATCCAAGCGGCATCAAACCGGATGCGCAGCTGCTTGATACAGAGAATATTAATGGCAGATAATAATGCAGCGGTCAGGGCGGCTTCATCGCCTATTAACCCGTTGGTAAGTTGTAAATCCCCTAAACCAATAAGAACAGCTCCTACAATGGCAACAAACATTCCCCATAGAAACTTGGGGCTGAAGGACTCTTTAAGCAATAACCACGCGCCTAAGGTAGTAAATATAGGCATCATGTTATTCAAAAGAGTGGAATTTGCCACACTGGTTTGGGTTAGGGACCAGGCCCAAAGGCTTAAAGACCCAGAGAATGCTGTGCCTGACAGGAGCAGCAACCCAATATCCACTAAATCTAGCGTTGGGACCAGCCCTTTTGGAACGTCGGCATCACTTGAGCTAGCTGCCCGCCCACTGATCCGGGTGATGCCATGCCACAGTAAAAAAATAACAGTGGCAATACTTAGCCGATCAAATGTAGCTGCATAGGGGCTAATCTCTTTTTCGGCAATGACTAGAAGAATAGAGGCACAGGCAATTCCTAACAGGGCAATGACTAGGGTGAGTGCTCCGGTCAGTCGTTTAGAGATGGGCCATAGCGATGGGGACATGCTTACCTCAGGGAAAACGAGGGTTTAGGGTATAAGACGGTAACAACGTATCTTACCATCTTTGAGCTGGCATACTTTTGCCGTAGATTACCCCATCCAGCATTTAATAGCTCCGTCAATTATTTACGCTCTCCCGGCAATAAAATGTTGAGCACCAGGGCACAAATACCTCCGGCGGAGATGCCCGAACCAAAGATATTTTTGATCAGAATTGGCATGCCAGAGAGTAAATCTGGAGCAAAGGTGACGCCTAGACCTAGCCCCAGGGATGTAGCTAAAATCAGGGTTTCTCGTCTACCAATCTCAATGGACGAAACAATCTTGATCCCGGCGGTGGCAACACTGCCAAACATAATGATGGTTGCTCCGCCTAAAACAGGTTGTGGAATGGCCTGCAAGACACCGCCGATAATGGGGAACAGTCCTAGGATGCTGAGAATAACAGCGATAAAGTAGCCAACATAGCGACTACCAATGCCGGTTAGTTGAATCACGCCGTTATTTTGACTAAATGTAGTGTTGGGAAAGGTATTAAAAATGGCGGCAATAAAAGAGTTAAGACCGTCGCCTAAAACGCCACCTCGCATGCGACGAAAGTAGGTTTCTCCTTGAATGGGTTGGCCAGTGACGACTGATGTGGCTGTTAAGTCGCCAATGGACTCGATGGTGGTAATTAGATACAAGAAAGCAAAGGGGATAAACGCGGTCGGGTTAAACCCAAAGCCATACTTAAACGGTATAGGAAGAGTGAAGATAGCCATTTGACTGAGCCGACTCAAATCCACCAGCCCCATGGACAGTCCAACAATGTAGCCAACAATCAAACCGATGGCGATGGAGGCCATGCGCAGAAAGGTATTGCGACTGCTGTTCAGGATAATAATGATGGCCAGTACCAACAGGGATAAGAGCACATTTTGAGCACTGCCATAGGTCTCATTTTGTTTAGCTAGAGCCCCACCGCCCATGGCTAAAACGCCGGCATTGATCAAGGTGAGACCAATCAGCATGACGACAGTACCGGTGACCAGAGGGGTAATCACACGACTGATGACTTCGATAAATTGGCTAAATATCATCTCGATAAAAGAGCCAATTAGACACATACCAAAAATCAATCCCAGTGCCTGGGCAGGTGTAGCCCCTCCTGCGACAGCGGCTGTTCCGGCACCAATAATCGGACCGATAAAGGCAAAACTGGTGCCCTGGATACTCAACAGTCCAGACCCTACTGGTCCAATGCGTCGAGTCTGGATAAAGGTGGCAATACCTGAGACAAACAGAGACATGCTAATCAGATAGGCCCTATCCTCAGGTTCTAGACCGATGGCACCGCCAATAATCAAAGACGGAGTGATAATGCCGATAAAACTGGCTAAAACGTGCTGAACGGCAGCAAAGAGCGTGTCTCGCAGCGGCGGTTTGGATTCTAGACCATAAATTAAATCTGTAGATTTTGCGATCGCAGGTTCAGGCGGTAACTCTGCCACGGTTTCGTCTGGATATTGAATAATTCCCTCTTGTTCGCTCACCAAAAAATCTCCTTTTTATCAAGCCTTGGCTCCGGTGTTGTTAAAACGACACCACCCGCCGCGTTAGGTTATGCGGTCGTCTACGTATTTAAGGTGATGTATGAAACAAAAAAAGTTCTCCTGTATACAGTCAGCATCTATTCTTCCTGTTAGCGTAAGCGAACAATTTAATTCCATGGTGTGGGGAATTCGCTAGATGTTTACGGTGACCAACGGTGTGTCGGCTCCACTGAGCCCTTCATTTTTCTGTAAAGTATTGTTGACGACAGGGACTTGGCTAGGGGTTTTAGGAGGTAGTGTTCTGGCTGGCGAACAGATTGCTAGTCAGCAAATAGGTCAACAATCTGCGTTACTGACCGCTGTTTCTACTGCTGAAGCTGAGCCGTTAGATCAAGCGGAGCTAGAAATTCCAGAGCCTGATACCGTACTTAATCCGGCTAGTCTAGAAGCCAGCCCTGAAGCGACCGTCCCCGGAGCCGAGCTGGCTCAAGTGACCAGCGTTAGTGAACTGGATGATGTCCTACCAACGGACTGGGCCTATACGGCATTAACCCGTCTAGTGGAAGAATATGGCTGTATTGAAGGCTACCCCGACAGCACGTTTCGGGGTAATCAAGCCATGACTCGTTATGAGTTTGCAGCGGGGTTAAATGCTTGTCTGGATGTGATTCTTGAGTTAATGGGAGGTCTAGAAGATTCAGATCTAGAAACCATTCAACGGTTGCAAGAAGACTTTGCCGCTGAATTAGCCTCCATTCGGGGGCGGGTTGATGCGCTGGAGGCGGATGTCGCCACCCTGGAGGACACCCAGTTTTCTACAACAACAAAGCTGCGGGGGCGAGTATTTGGTCATCTGACCGGGGTGACGGCCAGTGGTGATATCCAGGCGGAGGGGATCAATGTTTTTGCCGCCGCTCGAGATGCCAATGGTGATCCGCTAGTGCGCACCATCACCGATGATCCCGAAGTTACCTTTAGCTATTTAACCTGGCTCAATCTACTGACATCCTTTACAGGAGAAGACAGGCTCATACTACAGCTAGCTGTTGGCGACGGGGTTTCGCCAGCTAATAGCTTTGCCTCCGCTGGTTTATTCAATACCTTTGGCACCCCGTTTACAGCCCAGCAGGGTGGCCGTCTAGAAGATGACGTCATTCTTCGAGAAGCGTTTTACTCATTTCCGCTGGGCGATAACGTGTTTGTGACGGCTGGCCCTAAAGTGAACTGGTACCGCCACTTTGATAACAATAAGTACACGTTTCTAGTCACTGGTGCTAACAGCTTTAACTCCAGCGGCGGTACTCAGGTCAATGCCGTAGACCGAGGCGCTGGTGTGGTGGTTGAGTGGGATGTGCTCGACAAGGTGGAGCTATCCCTGGGCTACCTGGCCGAAGCAACTGAATTTCTGACCAATAGTTCATCTAGCGATGCTTCGCGAGGATTATTTGGTGGCACCAATACATTGACCGCTCAGCTTGAGGTGTTTCCCACCGACGATTTGGCACTTCGGTTTCTTTACACCCGCAGTGAGTTAGATACAAATGCGAATGGCTTGGTTGGCGGTGCAGCGAGTGAACCTCTCTATGGTTTTGCCGATGATGGATTTGGTGGCCCCTTAGACGGAGCCACCGCCGATACTTTCTTGTTTAATTTTGACTGGCAGCCGTCGGATTGGTTGGGCCTTTTTGGTCGCTACAGCTATGGCAGTACGAACTTATCTGCAATCACGCCAGGACGCCCCGATGGGGAAGTGAATGCCCAGTCTATTCAGCTTGGGTTAGCGTTTCATGACTTGCTCAAGCCCGGTTCCCTGGCTACAATCTCGTATCTGCGCCCCTTTGATGTCACCGACGGACGTAATTTCTTGGTCTCCGGCGGCGGTGATGGAGCCACCCAAGAAGAAATTGAGTTTTCGTATCGCTATCCGCTGACCAACAACATCGCCATTGTTCCGTCTGTTTATTGGATTAACAATGCGAACAATTTCAGCGATAATTCCGACATCTATGTTTTCAACTTGCAAACCCAGTTCTCTTTCTAGAGCGTTTCGTGGGTCTGTGGGAACTATCATGTCGTTTTATGCCAGATAGATGGAAAAGCTAAAAATCATTGTTGTGGGCGCTGGGATGGGCGGTCTAACGACGGCCCTGGCCATGCGACAAGCTGGCTACGATGTCGAAATTTATGACCGAGTGAAAGCCCTGCGACCTGCCGGGGCCGGAATCTCTCTCTGGTCTAACGGAGTGAAGATCTTAAATCGGTTGGGGTTGGGCCGTGAAATAGCCGCCATCGGTGGTCCCATGGAACACATGGCCTACTACGATGGCAAAACGGGCGAACTGCTCACTGGGTTTAGCCTATCGCCGCTGATCGATCGTGTGGGCCAAGCCCCCTATCCGGTTGCTCGCACTGATTTGCAACAGATGCTGCTAGACGCCATTGGCGCGGAAAACGTCCAGCTCAATAAGCGCTGTGTGGCGGTGGAACAAACCGCCGACAGTGCCACGGCCATTTTTGAAGACGGCCATCGCGCCACGGGGGATGTGGTGATCGGTGCCGATGGTACCCACTCCATTATTCGTGCCTATATTTTGGGTCAGCCCACCGAGCGGCGCTACGTGGGCTATGTCAACTGGAATGGGCTGGTGCCCGTTAGCGAGGCCCTGGCACCGCCCAACAGCTGGGATATCTACGTCGCCGATGGTCAGCGGGCGTCGGTGATGCCGGTGGGTTGCGATCGCTTTTACTTTTTCCTCGATGTCCCCTTACCCAAAGGCACTGAGAACAACCCTGAGCGCTATCGTCAGGAACTACTAGGTCACTTTGACGGCTGGGCCCAGCCGGTACAGACACTGATCCAGCAGCTGGATCCAACCGCCACCAATCGAGTTGAAATCCACGACATCGAACCCCTAAAAACCCTGGTCAAAGGCCGAGTCGCCCTAATCGGAGACGCCGCCCACAGCACTGCCCCCGACTTGGGCCAGGGGGGCTGCCAAGCCATGGAAGATGCCTGGATGCTCGCTAACTATCTATGCACCACCAATATCGCCGTATCAGATGCTCTAGAACGTTATCAAGCTAGCCGTCTAGAGCGAGTGGCCCAGATCATTCTCAAAGCCCGCAAACGCTCCAACATGACCCATGGCAAAGTCCCTGATAAAACCCAGCAGTGGTATGCCGACTTATCCACTGAAGACGGCACCACAATTATGAACGCCATTTCTGAAACAATATTGCTCGGCCCCATGCACTAAACCATGAGCACCCTACTGGTCAAACATATTCACACCCTCGTCACCATGGATGACCAGCGCCGGGAAATCCGGGACGGGGCCTTATTGATTCAAGACAATGTCATTCTGCAGGTGGGGACTACCGAGACACTGTCCGATACAGCATCCGATACGGCAGATGACGTCATCGATTTTGATGGCAAACACATTGTTTTACCCGGTCTGGTCAATACCCATCACCACTTTTACCAAACCCTGACTCGGGCTGTCCCCGCCGCCCAAGACTGCGATCTCTTTAGCTGGCTGCAAACCCTGTATCCCATGTGGGCCAATCTCACCAGCGAAGCCATTTACGCTAGCGCTCAGATGGCTGCCGCTGAGCTGATGCTCTCTGGCTGCACCACCGCTAGCGATCATCTCTACATTTTCCCCAATGACTGCACCCTCGACGACGAGATTCGAGGCGTTCAAGAGATTGGCCTCCGCTTTCACGCCAGTCGAGGCAGCATGAGCGTCGGCGAGAGCCAGGGGGGGCTGCCTCCCGACAGCCTGGTGGAGACTGAAGCCGCTATCCTCAAAGACTCCCAGCGGCTGATTGAGACCTACCACGACAACAGCCGTCATTCCATGCTGCGGTTAGTCCTAGCCCCCTGTTCCCCGTTTTCAGTGTCTCCTGATCTCATGCGGGAGTCAGCCGCCCTGGCCCGTACCTATCCAGGGGTGCGTCTACACACCCACCTGGCGGAGAACAAAAGTGACGTGGACTATAGCCTGGAAAAATTTGGTCTCAGACCCGGCGACTACGCCGAATCTCTAGGCTGGCTCGGAGAGGACGTCTGGCATGCCCACTGCGTTCAGCTCAACGATGCCGCCATCCAAAAATTTGCCCATACCCACACTGGCGTCGCCCACTGCCCCTGTAGCAACATGCGCTTGGCCAGCGGCATCGCCCCCATCCGTAAAATGATGGCAGCAGGCGTGCCGGTAGGTATCGGTGTCGATGGGGCCGCATCTAACGATGCCACCCATTTGTTGCAAGAAGCTCGCACAGCCTTTCTGCTAGCGCGCGTACGCGACCAATCAGCGGCGGCCATCAGCGCCCGTGAAACCTTGGAACTCGCCACCAGGGGTGGGGCACAGGTGTTGGGCCGAGACGACATTGGCTACCTGGCACCAGGGATGGCCGCCGACTTTATTGCCTTTAATCTAGACACCCCCGCCTTTGTCGGCAGTCATCACGATGTTGTCGCCGCCCTCATTTTTTGTCAGCCTCCTGCCGTAGACTACAGCTTTATCAACGGCAAAAAGGTGATTGACCAGGGGCGACTGGTCACAGTTCCACTAGAACAGCTGGTCCAAACCTGTAATCAAATCGCCGTTGGCATGGTGAACTGACGTGGCAATTTGAGAGCTTCCATCTAATCTACTCATGTAAGTGATTCGAGCTAGTGCTGGTATCTGTTGTTGTTTCTTTCTATGGTGAAAGAACAACAGAATATTCAGAAGGAGGTCACAAAATGGTCAAAAAGACAACTTCAAATCCTTGGACAACAGAACAGCTTGTCCACATGAGCCAAAGCCTGGCAACGGCCTATGGGACCAATATTCCAAGCAACATTCAAGCCAGCAGCATCGGTCGCTGGAATACTCAGCAGCTTTTGAACTTGTCAGTAGCAAAGTCTTTTCCCTTGGATTAAGGATTGACTCAGACTTTGTCCATTCACTGGCAGCTTCTCAAAATAAATGCAAAAAACAATACGACCATCGACCCGGTCTCTGACCATCAACAGCTGTCGCCTGCAGCAGACCATTGCTGAGCTGGCCACCATTGGGGCCTTGCCCACAGGCGGTATCCGTCGTCTGGCATTTAGCGATGACGACATCAGAGCCCGTGCTTGGGTCCAGGAGCATATGGCCGCCGCTGGCATGACCGTTACAATTGATGCGGCAGGCAACCTGATCGGCCAGTATCCGGGCCAGTATCCTGATGCACCGGCCCTCGCCACCGGCTCCCATCTAGATTCGGTCCCCGATGGCGGCATCTACGACGGCACCTATGGTGTGCTCGCTGGGCTCGAAGTGGTCCGCACCCTGTATGACCACGATATCCAGTTGAACCATCCCATCGAGGTGATTGTTTTTGCTGATGAGGAAGGCACCATGATTGGCAGCAAAGCCATGGGAGGGAAAGCCTTACTCAACTTAGAGCGCTATTATTCCACTGGTGCCAACAACCCAATTGAGAACAACTTAAAACGCCTAGGGGGAGACTGGGAACAGCTACCGTCAGCCCGGCGAGATCCCCGTAGTTTAGTCGCCTTTGTGGAGCTGCACATAGAGCAAGGGCCGGTTTTGGAAGCCACTGGTAACACCATTGGCCTCGTCACGGGCGTTGTTGGGCAACGGCGATATGTCATTACCGTTACAGGCCAGGCTAGCCACGCTGGCACCACCCCCATGTCGATGCGTCAGGATGCCCTGGTGGCCGCCTCTCAGCTAGTGCTGGCAATCCATCGCATCGGCTGCCTCAAAGACAACGCCATGACCGGTGAGCAGGTGGCTACGGTGGGGATGCTTACCCCCACCCCCAATGTGGCCAATACCGTCCCCGGTCATGTTGAGATGGTGGTAGGGATGCGGGACTTATCCAATGATTGCCTAGATCAAATGGAGGCCATGCTGGTAACAGCCATGGATGACATTGCCAAGGGGACCCAAACCCGCATTCAGATCCACCCCACCCTGAGAAATGAGCCTGTTCTGGTTAATTCTCATATTTACAACACCATCGCCAGCGTGAGTAACTGCCTGGGCTTAAAGAGTCAGTCCTTGCCCAGTCGGGCCAGCCATGACGCTCAAAATATGGCTAGCGTTACCGATATGGGTATGATTTTTGTCCCTAGCCGCTCAGGGCTGAGCCATGCCAGTGCTGAGTACACAGCCCCTGAACAGTGCGCCCAGGGGGCCAATGTTTTATTACATACCTTGATGCAGCTCGATCAGCATTATCGATGCCGGTTAGAGGCCGGTTAGGCATTTTCTCGGAAAAACTGTACCGGTTGAAAGCCCTCCTAACCCCCAATTCTGGGGGGAACAAGACTCAAAGCCCCCAAGATTGGGGGTTTGGGGGCCTGAATAGCGGGTAGCTTCTTGAGCTGAAACGGTGCTTTAGACTACACTTAACAAAGTTTACATACTGACTCTAATGTCTAGTGGAATCGGCTAGATTACAAATGCAAGTATTGTTTGAAGTCTGCAGCCATTGGTTAGTAAGTTGTCTTCTCAGCCATTACACGAGCGTGTTTATCTGGCTCTACGGACGTCAATTTTGTCTGGAGAACTGGGTCTAGGAGAACGACTCAATGAAAGCCAGCTAGCTAAACAGCTCGAAGTTAGCCGTACACCGATTCGAGAAGCGATTCGCAGGCTGCAGCAAGAACAGCTGCTGACAACGGATTCTCCAGATGGGATCACGATTGTTGAGATTTCGCTGGACAGTGCCATCCATATGTATGACTGTCGGATTGCCTTAGAGCAGCTAGCTGTGGAAGGGGCTTGCCGCTATGCCACGTCAGCTCAGCTGCAGGCCCTAGAGCAAAATCTCTTGGATTCTGAGGCTATATTTAAAGCGCAAATGGGCGCTGCATGGCCCTCTGACAATAATCCGGAACTGAAACAGCTAGAGCTGAACTATAACTTTCATCGACTGATTGCTGAAAGTTCTCAAAATCCCTGGTTGTTATCGCTGCTGGACCAGCTGTCAAACCAGGTGAAACTGCTAAGGCTGCAAATTTTACAAGTGCCCATTGACGTAGAAGCTATTCACGCTGAACATTGGCAGTTGTTCCATGCCATTGCCAAACGCGATCCTGAGGCGGCTACCCAGTCGATTCGGCAGCATTTGAAACTGAGTAAAATGCGGGTGGTGCAAGTGTTTTCCCATTCCCAAAAGGACCTTAAAAAGGCGGGTAGTCAGTCAAAAATACTGTGCCCAAGCTGTAGTTCCGATAGCATTAAAAAAAATGGCCGTCGCCAGGATAAACAAAACTATCTGTGCAAGACCTGTGGACGACAGTTTATAGGAACCAGCGTTTCTGGGTAGCTTTTGGAAAAAGATTTAAGCGGCGGGCCGAGGATCGGCAACGCTAGATTGCCTATTTGGGCCATCGTGGGGCATGCTTGGTAGGCATGCTCAGGGAGCGGAAGGAATCGTATGTTCAACTGTTTTGCCACCGTGGCACGGGGTTTAGAAGAACTGGCTGCAACGGAACTGGAACATCTGGGGGCAGATGGGGTGGAGCCGGGATTCTGCGGGGTGAGTTTTCGGTGCGATCGCACCCGTCTCTACACCATTAACCTCTGGGCTAGACTACCGTTTCGGATTCTAGTAACCGTGGCCCGTGTCCCCTGCCGTGACAGTCGCACTCTCTACCGCAGCATTCAAGGCATTGACTGGGAGCCATACTTGTCCCCGGGCCATACCCTAGCCGTCAAGGCCACCGGTAAAAATGACCGCCTCAACCATAGTCACTTTACGGCCCTGCAGGTCAAAAACGCCGTTGTCGATCAGCAGCAAGATCGGTTTGGAGAACGCTCCAATGTAGACACAGAAATTCCCGACGTGCAGATTAATATTCATATTAACGACAATAATGCCACCGTTAGCCTAGACAGCTCTGGTAGCAGTCTCCATCGTCGGGGTTACCGGCCTGTCATGGGCACAGCCCCACTCAAGGAATCTCTGGCAGCGGCCCTAGTGCAGCTAACAAACTGGTCCGGCGATGTCGCCTTTCTCGACCCGATGTGTGGTTCCGGTACGCTACCCATTGAGGCCTGTCTACAGACGCTGAATATTGCCCCCGGTCTCTTTCGGGATGAAACCAGCCAGGGGTTTGGGTTTCAAACCTGGCCTGATTATGACGAGGCACTCTGGGAGAATGTAGTAGCAGCCGCGAAAAAGCGACAGCGGCGTGAGCTAGGGGTGGACGTGGTGGGGTGCGATCGCGACCTGGATATTCTCACCGATGCCCGCACCAATGCAGACTATAGCGGTGTTGCTGAGCACATCGAATTTAACTATACGGACTTTGCCGACATTGAGCCCCCCGCCGACAGCGGTATCCTAATTTGTAATCCACCCTACGGTGAGCGTCTGGGCAAAACAGAAAATCTCGCTCCCTTTTATAAACTCATGGGCGATATCCTGAAACAACGCTTTAAAGGATGGACCGCCTATATCCTCAGTGGCAACAAGGCTTTAACCAAGTGTATTGGTCTCAGAACGGCTAGAAAAATCCCGATTTACAATGGTTCTATCCCCTGCCAGTTCTTGAAGTATGAAATGTACTAGAGAGCCCAATCTCAAGTAACGCCAAGATTGTTACATACCTGCTCGATACTATTGATACTTCCTGGATTGATCAAGCCATGGTAGTCAAAAGTCTGAACCTGATCTGATTGCACCGCTGTCAGCTGACTCCAAAATGGATCGGTTTTAAGAGGATGTTTTAAAAGGTAGAGGGGTGTATCAAATCATGCCAGTCTCCTGAGCATCAAGCGAGTCATGGCAATATAAATCATGGCCTCAGATGATTCGGGTAAGCGTTCATAATCCTTACTCAGGC